>NZ_JASDDE010000002.1:0-172204 GCF_030407565.1 Pseudoalteromonas sp. APC 3694 | reverse complement strand
AATATCATTTTTGATTCAATACGTTAGTAAATCTCTTAACCAGAGTTCAGGTTAAATAATTCACTTAGCCCGCTCCCCACAGCTCGAACCTCGTGACCCGCCCCCACTAGCCTTTGATACCTCAAACCTCTTTATGAATAATGCATTTAACACAAAAAAGCCCCACCAGTTCATGGTGGGGCTTCTACTTTTTTATAGCGATTAAATTTGTTAAGGCGCTACTGCTGGGTACACGTAGCTGGCATCAAGTCCTAATGGGATACCGAGTGCCCAGTAGCCTAGCAAGAAGATACTCCAACCGATCATAAAGGCGATTGAATACGGTAGCATCATCGCGATAAGCGTACCTATGCCTGTGCCTTTAACGTATTTTTGACAGTACACCACCACCAGCGGGAAATATGGCATTAGCGGGGTGATAATATTAGAGCTAGAATCTCCCACACGGTACGCTGCTTGCGTTAAGTCTGGCGAAATACCGAGCTGCATTAGCATAGGTACAAATACCGGACCTAATAGTGCCCACTTAGCCGAGCTTGAACCAACAAACAAGTTTACAAAACCAGTTAGGAAAATAATCCCTACTACCGTTACAGAGCTCGGTAACTCCATTGCTTTTAATACTTGAGCCCCTTCAATTGCCAGTAAAGCACCTAGGTTTGATTTACTAAATGCAGCAATAAATAATGAACAAAAGAATGCCATAACAATGTAATACGCCATACCATTCATGGCTTTGCTCATCGCATCTATCATGTCTTTAGAGCTTTTAAAGGTGCCTACGGTAAAACCATATACTGCGCCTGGGATCCAAAACAGTAAGAAGATTAGCGGCACTATTGACTGCATTAGAGGTGAACTAAAGTTTGTTAAAGAGCCATCGCTGCTGCGCATCGCTGAATCAGCGGGTGCAGATACATACGCTAATAACGCAATACCTGCAATCATTACGGAACTAGCAATAAGAAAGGCGCGCTTTTCGTCACTACGGGCATCTTCAAATGCTGGTAGGTCTTGAGTTTCGCCATCAACTGGTGAATTTTTTAAACGTGGTTCAATAATTTTATCGGTGATGTACCAGCCTAACATTACAATAAATAAGCTTGATGCTGAAGCAAAGCCCCAGTTATTAAGCGGGTTAATGCTCATTGTTGGATTAATAATTTGTGCTGCACTTTGCGTAAAGCTTTGCAGTAACGGGTCAATCCCAGATGGAATAAAGTTAGCGCCAAAGCCACCGCTAACCCCTGCAAATGCCGCTGCAATACCGGCAAGCGGATGACGACCTGCTGCAAAAAATATTACCCCAGCAAGTGGAATAACCAGCACATACCCTGCATCGGTAGCCGTATGGCTCACAATAGCTACCAAAATAATTGAGGGTGTTAGTAATTTTCTAGGCGTTACTTTGAGCATTAATTTAAGGCCGGTATTAATAAAGCCCGAATGCTCTGCAACGCCTACACCTAGCATAGCATAGCAACCAGTACTACACCCAGTGGCGCAAAACCGGTGAATGTTTTTACCATAGAAGATAAAAAAGTGGCCAACGAATCGCTGGCAAGCATGTTATTAATAATAATGGCTTCGCCAGTACGAGGGTCTATTGCATCAAATGTGACGCTTGAAAACCACCAAGACAAAAACCAGATTAATAACATGGCAAACAAAAAGATAATTGCTGGATCAGGAAGCTTATTACCTACCCGCTCAACAAAATTTAAAAATCGCGCAACTATGCCAGTTGGCATTGTCGCATCATTATTGTTATTCATTTCACTTGTTCCCTAGAATTTAGACTGTACTACTTTAGCGTATCTAAGGAATGAGGTAAATTTTAACTGAATAAACAAGTTCTTTTTTAGGCACAAAAAAACGCGGCTCAGTAGCCGCGCTATTTTTAATGAATAAAAAAGCTTATGCGAGTGCTTTTACTTCATCCCATATTCTTACTACGAGTGCTTTATCATCTTCATTAAGTTCGCCATTGCGATAAGCTTTTACTAAGCTTTTTTCAACCGTGTCGTTTAGTTCTGCAATTTCTAGATTTAACTCTTCAACTTGTGCATACCCTACCGCTAAATCAAAGTGGCCGCGTAAATAACCGCCAGCAAATAACTCGTCATCGGTTGCTTTTATCACTAAGTCATCAAAATATTGCTGCGCAGCATCTATGTAATTTACTAAACTCATGTGTTACTTCTCCTCAAGGTGCAGCCCATCTTGATGACCTACTGCATACATAATATGGTCGTTAAACCCACTGGTTACACGTATATAACCGCTTAATTCATCATCTAATTTGCTATCGCCGGTGTCACAAATCAGCGGTCGGCCATTTAAAGCCTGTAATTTTGTTTTAGTAGCCACCACAATAATATTATCGCGGCCTATCGCTTTAATTAACGCAGGGCTGAGTTGTTGATTACCTCGACCAAAAATATGCCCTTGGCCGCCAATTAGGGTGATCACTAACTTTGTTTCACGTTCTTTGGTAAGTTCAAGAAGTTGCTGTGCTGTTAGGTCTTGCCCTACTAAAGCTTGATCTTCAACTAAATCAACACCGAGTAAGGTGTTTTCAAGCCCCATCTCTTCCATCACTGCGCCAACGGTAGAGCCACTGCCCATTACATAGAGGGTATCGGCATCCATTTCACTGACCACATAAGCGGCAATATCAGCAAGTACCAATTCATCGGTTTCTTTACCGCCATTTTTAACCGCTTGTACATAGCGTACTTCACTTGGCACTTGCATTTCACCATAACGTTTTGCTTTTACTGTTCCTTGGCGAAAGGCGACTTCATCAATGTCCATGACATCGGCATCGCTTAGCGTTACCAATTCACCTTTTACCAGCATTTCAACTACACGGCCTGCGGCTTTTGGCGTTATGGCATAGACGCCGGAATGAATTTTACACCCAGCAGGAATGCCCAACACGGGTACAGAGTCTTCTACAGCATGGCAAATATTGCGCGCCGTTCCGTCGCCACCAGCAAATAAGATTAAATCTACACCTTGTTGCTGTAATAAACGAGCTGCAGCTTCGGTATCGTCACTGGTTGTGGGTGAGTTACTTTGATAAACCACTTGCGTATTAAAGCCCAACGCTTTTGCTGTTTGCTCCCCCATTTCATCATTAACAGTATAAATAGTAATGTTTGATTGATGAGGTACAAGCACTTCAAGTGCAGCTTTAGTGCGGCTATTTGACTTAGGCTCTGCACCTAATGCAATGGCTTTAGCAGCGGTGTCTTCACCGTCACTGCCCTTAAGCGCAACACTACCACCGAGCCCTGCGACCGGATTTACAATCAATCCTAACTTAAACTGCATCTTTTAACTCCTCGGGAGAATGCCATGAAAACTGCGCAGCATGTAATGGCCACGTGGTGTTATAAAATTTACACAGTGCTTTTAATAGTAAGGTTGTTCTTGGGTTAAACCCGTTTTGCAATAACTCTAATAACTTTGCATGAACGCGAGACTGAAACGCAAATCGACATGTTTGCTCACCATTTAAATTATCTACCGATACGTTAAAATCAAACCCGGCAGCCACACTCAATGCCCACTCTATTGCTTGAGGTTTTACCTCTACTAATTCAAACTCCGCTTGCTGTGAAGCATCGCGCCCATCAGGGCAATACCAATATCCATAATCTTCAACTAAGCGGCGCTGAGAACCTGCCACTAACCAATGGGCTATTTCATGCAATGCGCTGGCATAAAAACCATGGGCAAACACAATTTGATGATGCGGGGTTGTATCATTTGCGGGAATGTAAATAGGCTCATGCTCACCTTTTACCAAACGCGTGTTATAGCTTTGGTAAAAAGTGTGTTCGAAAATAGAAATCAGATCAGCTACTTGGTGCATAAATACTTCGTATACTCGTTTGAACCCGATGCTTTATAGCCATATAAAACTAATATAAAGCGCACTAAAAACGAGGCGAATTGTACGTACTTTTATCTACAAAGTAAAAAACAAGCGATTAAAAACATTGTTAGCGCTAAGCGGTTTAATTTTAACGCTTTGGCCCTAAGTTATATATTTAGAAATATCTACTTCATCTATTTGTTCAGCATTGAGATAACGCTTAGCATAATCAAGATAAATACCTGAACTTAAAAATAATTCAAATACGGCTTTATCAACATGCTGATCGGCCACCATTTTAGCTAATATACTCATCGACTCACTGAGTGTTTTTGCCTTTTTATAGGGCCTGTCGGCTGCTGTTAATGCTTCAAAAATGTCAGCAAGTACCAACACCCGCTCAGGTATCGATAAATCATCGGCACTTAGTTTACGCGGATAGCCAGTTCCTTTTAATGTTTCATGGTGAGTAGAGGCATAACGCGGGACACGCTCCAACTCTTTAGGGAACGGTAATGTATCGAGCATACGTATGGTACTTATAATATGCTCATTAATTTTAAACCTATCCTCTTTAGTAAGAGTGCCTCTTGAAACTGTTAAATTATAAAGCTCCCCTAGATTATATTTATATTTACACGGAGCAATTTTTATTCCTAAACGCTCGTCATATTCAATCGGTTTATCATGAGGAATTAAATGCCAAGGCTTATCGCTGAGTAGCTTTTCAGTAGCAGGCAGCGTGTCACTCGTTTGTGCATAGCGATACATTTCGACAGGTGAAAGCCCTAGCTTATCGTCAAAGTGCCGCACCCAAGTAACATTGCTTAGCAAGGTTAAACGCTCAAGCGAGGCTTCTGTGATTTTTTCGCCGCCAATATTACACTGTGCAATAAAGGCAAAATCGTCCAGTAATTGTTGATGTTTAGCTGCCAACTGCTTAGCTAGCTCACTCTGATTTTTTGGGGTTTGTTGCAATGACTTGTAGTAATCAAGCTCGGCATCTCGCCAAAGGACTTCAAACCGTGTTCTTACTTCATGAATACGATTATAAATCACTTCCAACTTAGTACCTTTATCGACAATGTGCTCTGGAGTAGTTATTTTACCGCAATCATGTAACCAAGCAGCTAAGCTAAACTCTTCAATCTCCTCATCACTTTTAAATTTGAACGTTTGAAAGGCAGGTAACTCTGATTCTGAAGCGGCTTTAGCAAGCTCAATACCTAGCTCTGGGACACGTTCGCAGTGTCCCGCAGTGTAGGGAGACTTATCATCAATTGCTTGAGCTATAAGCTCAACAAACGAAGCCATGAGTGCTTTTTGGCATTCTTCGTGTTGTTGTATCGACTTGCTCATTTCGACCATAGAGCTGGCTAAAGTATTAATTTCTTTAATATGACTTTTTAAGGTTGAGACTTGCTTAAACTGACGATTTTTAATTTTATTATTTTCACCCACCAGCGTTTTAATTGGTGCAACAATGGGGGATGCAAAAAACCATGACACAGGTAATATCAAAATAAGGCAAACAGCAGTAATGATAAGAGAAAGCTTTATTTTTTTCCGTGTAGAACTCAATACATCTTCTTTAGAAACCATAATGGCTAAGTAACCTGTACTGGCTAGCGATAAATAGTCAGATAAAGGCTTAATAAATACATACTGTTCTTTGCCATTAATATGCACTAACTTTAAATTAGAGAAATTACTATCATCGTCTAATAAAGTAATTAATTGCTCATAGGGGACAGTGCCCACAACTTTTGATTTTTTCTCTGGATTAGTATTAAGCCATTTATCACTAAGTTGTTGTTTAAATTGCATAGGCAGTTGCGTGGCTGCATAGTCAAACAAGGCTTTTAATTGAGCGTCTTGGTTATGAAATAATAAGTGATAGTCATTTGAAAAAAGCGCGGCACTTTCTTCATCTAGTTGATTATACTGGACCCCATCAATAAAAAATTGTTGTTGGATATATTGTAATACCGCCTTGCTGTCTATTCCCGCATAGGTATCACCATTGGCTACATGCGTTAATAACGTTTTTGTATTGGGAACCTCTACTAAGTTAATTTCAGGAAATTGCGCTTGCAATGTTTTTACAATTGACCAGCCCTCACCCACTGCAACTGACTTACCAGCAAGTTGCTGTATGTGGGTGATTGGTAGGTTGCTCTGATGGTTAACAATACTCAAAGGCAAATTTACCATGGGTGTACTAAGCATACCTAAGGTATTATTCGTTGTGGTATTAACTACAGGATGAAGTACATCTATCTGATTATTTTTAAATAAATTAAGTAATTCTTGCCAACTAAGTCCATTAACATAATTTATCTTAATACCCAGTAGCTGCGCAATCGCATTGATATATTCAATATTGTAGCCATTGGGCGTACCACTAACACTAAAGTCCATAGGGGCCCAATTTGTTTCGTTTGATACTGTAATAGCCGGGTATTGTGCAATTACTTTTTGCTGTTGCTCGCTTAGCGTTAATTGTTTCAAGCTTTTGTTTTTATCAACCTTATCTTTCTGACTTGAAGCAACAATCTCTCCTTCTCGATTATATATAAATAACCGCGCAGAGTTATGCATACCTAACTGCTGCTGTTGTGTTAATAAATAATTAGAAATA
Organism: Pseudoalteromonas sp. APC 3694; assembly: GCF_030407565.1. Lineage (NCBI taxonomy): Bacteria > Pseudomonadati > Pseudomonadota > Gammaproteobacteria > Alteromonadales > Pseudoalteromonadaceae > Pseudoalteromonas > Pseudoalteromonas sp. APC 3694. The sequence goes on along the minus strand of NZ_JASDDE010000002.1, from coordinate 165,677 downwards.
TTATCGACCATAACTCCAAGAGCTAACACATGGTCTTTGCCTTTGGTTTTAATCGAGTAGGTTTGGCCTGAAGTTTGTAAATGCGAGAATAAGTAAGGTTTAGTTTTATTCACCTGCTCTGAATTTGCTTGTTTAAACCACGTTTGCTCTCGAGGATCAAAAAACGTCGGTTTATTGGTTTGTTTTCTTAAGTTAAAATCAGCATCAAAGTAGTACCTGTGTTCTACCCTTTGCCCTTTTTCGGTTTTAATATGGATCACAACCCACCGGTCATTATCAACCGTATTTAAACGCTCTCTGACTATTTTACCACTCTCAAGATTGATAATTTCATAAAAGTCTCCGTTGCTATAGCCCATAGAAAATGCGTAAAACAAAGGGTTTAATTCCATTATTTCGCTCAATACATTACGCAGCTCTGTTTTGTCTGAAAAGTTATTACCTACTAGTGAAGTATTTTTAACCATCATATTTAAAGTATTTTCAGATTTTTCATTGATGCGTGATAGGTAATCAGCAACAGATTGCGTGGTCATATTGAAATGCAGCAGGTTAGACTCTAGTGCCATTTTTTCGCTGAAGTAATACTGTAAACTAGTGGCTATAATGGCGGTAATAGACGTTGCCAATACAAATACCGCCACAACCGTTAAACGAATAGAAAAGCGCACTGTTGTTCTTTTTAACTTATTTAACGCTTTAAATATCATTGAACTTTCCTTGAAGCACTTTTAAGAGCAATAAATACAGAGAGTTGAATACTGCTAAAAACAATATCCATAATCCGTATGGAGCTAAAGTAATATTAGTCACAAAATCAAAAATATAAAACTTTATGCACTTATTTACTGATCACTTAATTACGCTTACCATACACCAACCAAAAACCTAAATTGACTCACTCTTATGGTTAAACAACACCGCTCTTTTTCGTGGCTATTTATCTCTATTACATTTTTAACTCTGTTGGCTACTTCTGCCAGCAGTTATGCAAAAAGCTTAAGTATTAACGTATTTGCGATTCCTTCTAAGCCTATTGTTGAGTTAGTCGCTAACACCAGCGATAAATTAGCTACGCACCAAATTACTACGTTTTACCAACAAGGGTTACCCGTGCATGCCACCTTGTATTTAACGGATTACCCACTTGAAGCACAAAACGAAATTAAGCAAATGGTAGAGCGTATTGCCAAAGAACATCAGTCGTTTGAGATAAAAGCCAATGGATTTAGTGTGTCACCAAGTAATTGGGCATTTATAAATTTAGAAAAATCATATCAATTACAACGATTGGCAGATGAGATTACCCTTAAGCTTGAGCCGCTTCGCGATCATCAAGCACCAGTGCCTAGTTGGGTAAAGCATTACCATAATAAACTTGTGGCTTTTGAACGTTATGGCAGCCCTAATGTATTTCAAAATTTTCAGCCGCATTTAACCCTACTTGCAAATGAGAAAAATCCTGCATTAGCGTTAGTACAAAAAGCGCTGCACGCTGAGCCGCCGCAGGCACAAGGTGAAATAATTGGGATTGGAATTGGAGTGTCTGATCAGTTTGGTCAACAAAAAGAAATACTCGCTAAGTACTTTTTTGATGCCAAATAAATAGTTAATAGTGGGAGCTAATTACACATTTATTAACTTAAATGGTTTATGGGTTTGTGGTTAGCTTATCTGTTAAATGTTTTTTAAGTATGCGGGTGTTACGCGTATTTGCTTTAAACATGGCATCAAAAATATCTCCAAAAAATGGAATGAGCCCGCCAACAAAATCAATCAACATATTTATAATAATACGGCTTTTTACTCGCTTGCTAACACCTAAGCGCTGCGCTTCAATTAGTACATAGCCAGATAAAATAAGCCCTGCTAAATCACCTATCACAGGTAAAAGCCCAATCAACGACTCTACACCAAATTTAAATTTAGTAAACGGAATACCAATGCTGCTATCGGTAAAGCGGCTAAACTCTTCGAGTCGTTTTATTGTGGCTTTATATTCAGTTTGTGAGATGGAAGCTTGATTGTTTTTTTGCATACTAACAGCTCTCTTATTTTTAGGTGCGCTGAGCACATTTAAATTATTGAGCGGCAATAAAGATGTATAGCCTGTATATACTAAACGCACTATTGCCCGTTTAGTATAGTTTTAAACGTAAGGCGCTTAAATAGCGCCTTTAATTGGCCCATGTTCGTGGTTTACATGTGGGTTTTGACCGCGTTGACGAAGTAAATGATCCATTAAAGTAATAGCCATCATTGCCTCAGCAATCGGAATAGCACGAATGCCTACACAAGGATCATGACGACCTTTGGTGATCATTTCAACCGCTTCATTTTCGGTGTTAATACTATTACCGGGAATAGTAATACTCGATGTCGGTTTAAGCGCAATCGATGCGATTATATCTTGCCCTGTAGAAATACCTGCCAATACGCCACCGGCATGATTTGAGGTAAAACCATCAGGGGTTAACTCATCACGGTGCTCTGAGCCTTTTTGCTCAACCACATCAAAGCCATCGCCAATTTCAACGCCTTTTACAGCGTTAATACTCATTAATGAATGGGCAAGTTCGGCATCCAGCCTATCAAATACCGGCTCACCTAAACCAACTGGCACATTTTTAGCCACTACTTTTACTTTGGCACCCACTGAATCGCCTTGCTTTTTAAGCTCGCGCATATATTCATCGAGTGCTTCAAGCTTGCTAGCGTCTGGGAAAAAGAATAAGTTATTTTCCACCTCATCCCAATCGTAATTTTCGGCTTTAATAGGCCCTAATTGGCTCAAACACGCACGTACTTCAATACCATGAAATTGCTTTAAATACTTTTTAGCAATAGCGCCAGCCGCAACCCGAATAGCGGTTTCGCGCGCAGATGAGCGGCCACCACCACGGTAATCGCGTAGGCCGTATTTGTGCCAGTAGGTATAGTCACCGTGGCCTGGGCGAAATACGTCTTTAATTTTGCCATAATCTTGTGAACGTTGATCGGTATTTTCAATTAATAAACCAATGCTGGTACCAGTGGTTTTACCTTCAAAAACGCCCGCTAAAATTTTGATTTGGTCGCTCTCACGGCGCTGCGTGGTATAGCGACTTTGTCCAGGCTTTCGACGATCTAAATCGTGTTGTATGTCGGCCTCTGTTATCTCAAGGCCTGCGGGCGTGCCATCCACTACGCCGCCTAATGCAACGCCGTGGCTTTCGCCAAAGGTGGACACTTTAAATAACTGCCCTATGCTATTACCTGCCATTAACTTTCCTCATTCCTAATGACTTATAGCCGAGAATTAACTCGGCTATTGTTTTGCCCAGCCATTTCGGATGAATGGCTAGTATTAATTATTACTGTGCAAAGTAGGCATCTAGTTGTTGCTTGCTAATAACAAACACCCCTAATCCGCCTTGTTCAAACTCAATCCATTCAAATGGTGCGCCTGGATACAGTGCATCCATATGTACCATAGAGTTACCTACTTCGACAAATAACAAACCGTTATCTGTTAGATGCTCACTAGCTTGATCTAAAATAGTACGTGTTACATCAAGGCCATCGTGACCCGATGCTAACCCAAGCTCTGGCTCGTGGTGGAACTCACGTGGTAGATCAGCCATATCTTCAGCATCAACATACGGTGGGTTTGCTACGATTAAGTCGTATTTTTGCCCAGGCACACCACTGAATACGTCAGACTGGATCGGTAATACACGGTCACTTAGTTGATAGTCAGTGATATTAATATCAGCCACTTCAAGCGCTTCATAAGATATATCAACCGCATCAACTTGCGCATTCTCGAACGCTTGTGCCAATGCAATCGCGATACAACCTGAGCCCGTACATAAATCTAAAATACGCCCAACTGACTCTGGCTGCTCTAGCCAAGGTGTAAAACGATTATTAATAAGCTCAGCAAAAGGCGAGCGAGGAATTAATACACGTTCATCCACATAAAATGGCATATTGGCAAACCATGCAATATTGGTCAGGTATGGAACTGGGGTAAAATCGTTAATGCGCTCGGCAATTAAGCCTGCTAAACGGTTTTTTTCAGTGCTGGTTAAACGGGCATGCATCAGCTCTTTGGGTGCATCGATAGGCAAACTAAGCGCCGGTAATAACAAACTTACCGCTTCATCCCATGCGTTATCGGTGCCATGACCAAAGAAAATACCGCTACTTGCAAATTGACTAGTTGTCCAACGAAGCCAATCGTGTAAGGTTGAAAGTTCTGCAACAGCTTCATCTAGGGTTGCTTCTTCTATTAGTAATTCACTCATCAGTATTATCTGCCTGCTACTTTCAAAAAAAAATAAACTCAATCGGGGCGCATCATTGGCCCCATGATTGCCCTATTGTATACCCAAGCCACCTTTAGGTGCGAGCGCAGTTAGTGTTAAAAGCGATTTAGGTAAGGCTTTGATTGCAAATAATAGTCACTCTATTGTTCAAATCAATAACGCAGTATAAATCGCTTGTAAACTAACCTTAATGGCGCTGTACTATGCACCTCAAAGCTGCTTGGGTATCACACCTTTTTACTCGATTTTTACCGCTTTTTTGTTTAGACTGCCGCTATGAAAAAAGATCCCCACTCAAACAATCTAATTAGCCCTGATGACATTGACTTGTTTCGTCAAAGTATCAGTGGTGCGCGTGTATTTAAACAAGACACTCACCGTTTTAGCAATAAACCTAAAGTGTCACAAGCGAAGCAATTTGCCCAGCAAAAAAAGCAACAACAATCAGAATTTTTCTTTTCTGATGAATATGTGCCCGATATAGACACACATGGTACCGTTAATTATGTACAACAGGGTCAGGATCGTTTTTTAGCGAAACAACTTCGCCGAGGGGATTTTATACCTGATTTAACCCTCGACCTGCATGGCTTAAATAAAGAAGTAGCCAAGGATGAGCTCGCAGGGCTTATTCATGAGTGTAAAAAAAAGCATTATTACTGCGCCTGTGTTGTACACGGAATTGGCGGCCATATCCTCAGGCATAAAGTACCGCAATATTTAGTGCAACACCCCGATGTAATTGCTATGCACCAAGCTCCGCTTGAGTATGGCGGTAAAGGGGCGGTACTCATATTAATTAATTTACCGCAAAGTGATGAGTTTAGACGCTAATCAATAAGAGCCTTTTAGTGCATATATTTTCGATTATATTCCCGCTGATATTTATTGTGCTATGTGGCTATATTGCTAGCCGCAGTGGATTTTTAGAGCGAACCCACATCGCGGGGTTAAGCAAGTTTACTTTTTATATTAGTGTGCCGAGCTTTTTATTTTTAAATATGGCCAAAGCAGACTTACAAACCAGTGTCAGCTTAAATGGCTTTTTAAGTTTTTACATTCCAGTTATTTTAATTTACCTTTTTGCCCTAATTATTGACCGCCATATTCTCTCTAAACACCCTCAATACGAGCGTCACAGTGTGTTTGCCCTTGGCAGTAGCTATTCCAATACTGTATTGGTGGGCTTGCCGATTATTATTGCCGCATTAGGCGAGCAAATGATGGGCATTATTTTTATGATCATTACCTTTCATAGCGCGCTATTGTTTACCCTCACCTTTTTAATTAGTGCAAACAGTGCCAGTCATGTGTTTTCTTGGTCAACATTTGCCAAAAATATGTTACTCAATCCTGTCGTATTGAGTATTAGCATGGGTTTATTGGTAAATTTAGCAGGGATTACTTTATTTTTTGATTTAACTAATGGCTTAGCGCTTTTAGCTAAACCTGCCATTGCCTGTGCGTTATTTGTTTTAGGCGCAAACTTAGCTTTTTATAAAATTAGCGATAACTGGCAAGCGGCAGCTATTGCCAGCCTGTTAAAGCTAGTTATATTGCCCGCCTTAGTATTAGTGTTAAGCTCACATGTATTTGCTATTAATGAGTCGCTGTTAAAAGTACTCGTATTATTGAGCGCATCGCCCTTGGGAGTTAATGCGTACTTAATTGCATGCCAAATAAAACAACATCAAGATACGTTAGCCAGTGCGGTTGTTTTATCTACAGTTTTGAGTGTAGTGAGTTTTAGTATGTGGTTAACAATTCTACTGTAGACAAATACCTAAAAGTAGTAGCATTTACCTAACAGAAAGTGGCTTAGCTAAATGCTAATTTACACGCTATGTATCTACATTCGCTGGTGCATTGATGGTGATATAATCACTTTTGTGGCGAGTTTCATCATAACTAATTTGTGCAACAGCGCCGGTATTAAAAATAGGCATGTGCCCAGCACACAACTGATCAACCAAATAGCTCACCATAGGCATATGGGCAACCACAAGCCAGGTATCGCATTCTGGATGAAGCGCGATTAACGTTTCTAAATAATCTGCAGCAACCTGCGGGTTACCTTCAGGAATAATATCTTGGCAGGTCTCTTCAAATAAAAAGGTATTATTTTTTTTAACACCCTCAGCTGTTTGCTGCGCTCTTACATAAGGACTCACTAATAACCCCGTTGGAGCATGCTTTTTTTGTAACCACAGCCCCATTTTTTCTACCTGCTGATGGCCCAAAGGAGTCAAATTTCTACTGACATCATCAGAGTGCATCGGTATTGCTTCACCATGACGCATTATCAAGATTGTTTTCATAAAAAATCAACCAATTAAAGAATATAAAACAGTAGCCAGTTTGCTCGAATTTCCGCTATATTAATAACTCAAACCTATTTATTTTCTTAAAATAGTTCTTTCATGATGTTCAGGTAAATAGCATTGCATTCCTGAAGTTATCATCTGTTGTTAACAATTATACGTTTAGTTTCAGGAGCATCATTTGAAAATCAGCACCAATGATAACAGAGCTTACCGCACACTAACACTGGACAATGGTCTAAAAGTACTTTTAGTGCACGATCAAGACTCAGCAAAAGCTGCCGCATCCATGGCTGTTAACGCTGGTCACTTTGACGATCCGCTTGATAGGCAAGGCTTAGCGCACTTTTTAGAGCATATGTTGTTTTTAGGCACTGACCTTTATCCTGAATCAGGAAGTTTTAATAATTTTGTCTCGCAGTCTGGTGGCAATACCAACGCGTGGACTGGCACAGAGCATACCTGCTATTTCTTTGATATTAATAACCATTATATTGAAACAGCATTAGCGCAATTTAGCCGGTTTTTTATAGCGCCTACACTAAACCCCGCTGAAATAGAAAAAGAACGTAATGCGATTGAGGCTGAGTTTAAATTAAAAATTAAAGACGATGGCCGTCGAATTTATCAAGTGCATAAAGAAACGGTTAACCCTGCACACCCATTTGCTAAATTTTCCGTGGGAAACTTACAAACATTAGCAGATAGACAACGCTGTATTAGTGATGAATTACGTGACTTTTTTAATCAGCATTACCAAGCTCAGTGGATGACGTTAGTGATTTGTGCCAATGAGTCATTAGATACACTTGAGGCATGGGCAACTCAATATTTCTGGCAGATTAAAGGCAATAACAGCAAGTTAAAGCCACCTATAGAAGCGCCGCTTTATCGCAGCCAAGACTTGGGTAAGTTGCTCCATATTGAGCCACACAAGCATGTACAAAAGCTGATTATTAGCTTTGCTATGCCAAACATTGACGATTTTTATCGTCATAAAACGGTCAGCTTTATTGCGCACTTACTAGGTTATGAGGGGCAAGGCTCGTTGTATTCTGTGCTTAAAGAGCAAGGTTGGATCAATGCCCTCTCTGCAGGTGGCGGAATTAATGGCAGTAATTTTAAAGACTTTAATATTAGTATGGCGCTGACCGATGAAGGCATTGAATACTACGAAGATATTATTGAAATGGTGTTTGAATACATTTGTTTAATTAATAACAACACCAGCAAACTACCTCGCCTATATCAAGATAAGCAAAAACTATTACAAATCGCATTTGATAACCAAGAAAAGTCTCGCCTAATTGATTGGGTCAGTAATTTAAGTATTAACATGCAACACTACGATGAAGTTAATTACTTACAGGGTGACTATTTAATGGAGGGCTTTAAAGCCAGCACGCATGAAATGGCTATGCAGTGGTTAACTCCGCACAACATGCGTTTAGTGCTTATTCATCCGGGTGTAGAGCCTGAACACACAGCTGCTTGGTATAACACCCCCTATAAAATTGAAAAATTGTCGCTACATTGGCTCGAAGCACTTGCACAGATTAGCCAGCCACAAAGTGAAATGCTATTGCCCACGGCTAATCCTTATTTAGCTAAAGATGTCATTTTATATCCGGTTGAATCACAGCAACGATATCCAACATTACTGGTAAAAGAAGCAGGCTTTGACTTTTGGTTTAAACAAGACGCCACCTTTAGAGTCGCCAAAGGGCATTTTTATTTAGCCATGGACTCTGACTTTGCAGTAAAAGATGTGAAACATATGGCACTGACGCGGTTATTTTCAGATTTATTCATGGACAGTGTTGGCGAACAGTTTTACCCAGCGGAACTTGCGGGCTTAAGTTATCACTTAACCTCTCATCAAGGTGGCTTAACGCTTCACACTGCGGGGCTTTCTTCAAGCCAACTCGAATTAGTCGATCAGCTGATTGATGCACTATTTAACGTAAAAATTTGTGCCAAACGCTTTGCAGAATATAAAAAGCAACTGGTAAGGCATTGGCGTAATAGCAATCAAAACAAACCCGTTAGTGAGCTATTTAGTATTTTAGGCGCTAAAATAATGCCGTGGAATCCTCAGCCTGACGAGTTAGCAAACGCACTCAAAGACACCTGTTTCCATCAGTTTAATGAATTTAGACAAGCGTTTTTTAATGCCCTTCATGTTGAGTCTTTTTTACATGGTAATTGGCAGCAAAATGATGCGCTTGAGTTTCAAAAGAAGGTCGCCCAGCACCTTAAAAAATCAGCCGTTATCGACGATTTAAAGCGCCCACTTTATGAAATCACTAAAGTGACCCGCTACGAGCTTGAACTTGCCTGCAGCGATAATGCCATGGTGATTTACTACCAAGCACAAAGCGATGACGTTAATGAAAAAGTGAAAATGATGGCGCTGAATCATTTAATTAATCAAGATTACTTTAATGAACTCAGAACCACGCAACAACTCGGTTATTTAGTAGGGGCAGGATACGCTCCTTTTAATACCCGTGCTGGTATTGCCTTTTATATACAATCACCAAAATTTGAGCCCACCACGTTACTGCACAGGCATAATTTATTTATTAGCCAGTATTTAGCAACAATTAATGAACTAACAGAACAAGACTGGCTGCAACAAAAACATGGATTAACAACCCATATTGCTGAAAAAGACAAAAATTTGCGTTTACGTTCACAACGTTTATGGCTTGCTATAGGTAATGGCGATCATCGGTTTAATATGCAGCAACGCCTGCTGGATTCTTTAAACGCATTAACGCTTGAAGATTTAAAAGCCTACGCCGCTGAAATTTTTAATGCAGATCGCCCAAGATATGAGCTTTTAAGTGCCAAATCTGTCAATCTGTCTGAGAAACTACCACTTTATTCGCATTCTCTTTGACTCTTGCTCGCGCTTGATTTAGATTGTCTTTTGTTAATAAGAAGTAAGACAATGAAAAAAATAAAAATAATAAAATACATTCTATTGTTGGCCACTTTGGCCACAGCCTACTCTGCGAGTGCATTCGAGTCATCGTTTAACTTGAATTTAAATGCGCTAGTCGTTAGCGTGTGCGCAATAATGTCGTTAGTTGTGGTTTACTTGTTAACGGTTGTTCACTCACTCAAGCGTTCACACTCTCAATTACAGCTTTCTGAAAAACGGTTAAAAAGTACCGTAGAAGGCAGTGGTGATACTCTATGGGATTGGAATATCAAAACCGGTAAAGTTATTCGTATCAATGACAAATACGTGATGAATAGTAATAACCTAGTAGAATTTCCACCGAATAAAAGCTTGATCCACCCCCGCGATTTAACCCATGTTGATTACCTACTAAAAAAACACTTTGCCGAAGAAAGTACTTTTTTTGAAGCAACTTATCGTATTAAAGACAGCTTTGGTAAATGGCACTGGGTGCTCGACCGCGGAAAAATCATTGAAAAAGACGCTAACCTAAGCCCACTGCGAATGACTGGCACAGTCAGAGATATCTCGCAGTTAAAATCAACGGAAGATCGACTTAACTTATTTGCAAAATGTGTTGAGTCACTCACTGATGCGCTGGCCATTTATGATAAAGACTTTAGGCTTGTGGATATTAATCCAAGCTTTTTAACTTTGTTTGGCGGCGTACGCGAGCAATACCTAAAGAAAGAGTTTCATTTAGCCGGTTACGACAAAAGCTATATAGAATCTATAAAAAATACCGTTAGAAAGCACGAACATATTCAAGAAGAAGTAAAGCTTCGCAATAGCGATCATGCTCTGCTGCCATTTGAAATCTCAATAGACGAAATTAAAAACGCACAAAATCAAATAACCAATTATGTGGTGGTGTATTCAGATTTAACCGAACGTAAAAAGACCGAATCTGAACTGAATAATTTATCAAACAGAGATCGCACCACCAGCTTACCCAACCGTAATTTGTTTTTTTCTGACTTACAAAAACTTGCAAAGCAGCATTCTCATCATGCATTACTCGTATTTGATTTAGATAACTTTAAAAAGATAAACGACTCATTAGGCCATCAATTAGGTGATAGTTTACTGGCAAAGCTTGCTATGCGTTTAAATAAGCTCACCCGTGAAAATGACGTATTTTATCGCCTTGGCGGCGATGAATTTGCGCTAGTAATGTCAAACACCAACGATATTCTCACTATCACTCGCATGGCTAAACAGTTTTTGGCGGCCATAGCTACACCATTTAAAATGGCAGGCCATGAACTTGCTATCACCTCAAGCGTTGGTATAGTGTTGTTTCCCGAAGATGGTAACACCCCCGAAATACTATTAAAGAACGCCGATACTGCGATGTATCATGCTAAAAAGAAAGGCAATAGCTACCTGTTCTTTAATGACACCATGAACCGCCAAGCAGTAAAACGACTGCAAATAGAAAACCTAATGCGCTTTGGCTTAAAAGAAGATCATTTTGAGGTGTATTACCAGCCTAAAATGAATATTCGTACTGGTAAGCTTGCTGGAATGGAAGCGTTGGTACGTTTTATTACCCCGAAAAAGGGGGTTATTAGCCCAGGGGTATTTATTCCAATTGCCGAAGAAACAGGGCAAATTATTGAAATTGGTGAAGTAGTTTTAAACAAAGCTTGTCGCGATGTAAAACAGTGGTTAGATGCAGGCTTATTTAATGCCCGTGTTGCTGTTAACTTATCAGCAAAACAATTTAGCCTACCCGATCTAACCTCGCGCATAGATGTGATTTTACAAAAAAATGAACTGCCCTCGTACTTTTTAGAGCTTGAGATAACTGAAGGCACCGTAATGGACGATCCACAAGAAGCCATTGCGATTATGCGCTCTTTAAGTGCCCGTGGTATTCACTTAGCAATGGATGACTTTGGTACCGGCTATTCATCACTTGCGTATTTAAAGCAGTTTCCACTCAATACGCTTAAGGTAGATAAAGCCTTTATCGATGATATGAAGACTGAACGTGGCCGCAATATGGTGGACTCTATCGTCACTATTGCGCATAACCTTGATTTGCATGTAGTTGCCGAAGGGGTGGAGCAAGCGTCACAAATAAGCATACTTGAAGAGCTAAACTGTGAAACACTGCAGGGTTATTACTACTCTAAACCACTCTCAAAAGATGAATTTACTGCGTTTTTAAAACAACAACAAAGCCAATCAAAACTCAGTTTAATTAGAGCGACCAGTTAAGCACGCCATAGACACGCATTTACACCTATATTGCGTATCAATGCACGTCGATAATGCATATTAAACAAGCACCAAGCAACAGGACCAAACACGCCACCTAAAAATAACCAGCGTTTAACAGGCATGCCCTTTTTAATGGTTTCTAAATACATAAGCGCTATAAATACACCGCTAAGCAAAATAAATAACACCACTACCTCAACTTGCTCAAAAATAAGGTGCGTATAATAGCGTTAAATTGGCTAAATTTGAAGCAACGCATGCTGCTAATCAGCAATAATGCTTAATCAATTTGAGGGGCAAATCAGACGCAAAAAAGCCGAGCAACTTAAATACTCGGCTAATCATCATAGATTTATAGCGGCTTACTTGTCAGCACGGCCCATAAACTTATGCTCTGCGGTATTAATACGGATGCGATCGCCCGTAGAAATATGCTCTGGCACTTGAATAGTTAAGCCGGTTGATAAACGAGCAGGCTTTGAACGCGCGCTGGCTGAAGCCCCCTTAATTGAAGGGTCGGTTTCCTCAACTACAAGTTCAACACTTGAAGGAAGATCAAGCCCAACTGGCGCACCATCAATCACAATAACATGCACGCCTTGGGTCTCTTCGTTAACAAACTGAATCTCTTCAGCTATGGCGTCTTTAGCCAAGTTGTAAGGCGTGTAGTCTTCATTATCCATAAAGACATACTCATCGCCATCAATGTACGACAGCATGGCTTCACGACGGGTTAAATCAGCAAGGTTAAGCATGTCGCTGTCTTTAAATGTTTCGTCAACTTTGCTACCCGTGACCACATCGTATAAACGCATACGGTATAAACTACCACCGGCACGACCTTGTGGTACAGAACGTACGATATCTTTTACTACTAATACACGGCCATTAAAGTCAATAGCCGTCCCTTTTTTAACATCACTTGCCTTTGGCATGGGTGAATTCCTATTGTTTTTTTGATTGCGAGAAACATACCACGAAACTGATTTTGTTCAACAATAAAGTGATATGATTAGCTTCTTACTTCGTACTGACTTATAAATCTGTAATTTAGACTTAAACTCGTGTTATCTAGTGGCAAAAAGCTGCTATGGTTAAGTTATCGATTATGACCTCAAGGAATGGCTCATGAACCAACAAACTGTACATACCTATTTAATGAACAAGCCGTTAGTTAAACTAACCCAGCCTTTTGCTAAAGATGTTGATGTGTATAAAGTAAATCATAAAATGTTTGCCACTCTTGCACTTAGCAATGAGGGTGAAACCGACGAAAATGGCGAGCCTATTTGGTGGCTAAACTTAAAGTGCGATCCTGATGAGGCGCAATCATTACGAGATATTTTCCCTGCCGTTATTCCTGGTTATCATATGAATAAACGCCTTTGGAATACCGTGATTTTAGATGGCTCAGTACCACAGGGTGAAATTGAGCGTATGATTGATAACTCGTTTAATTTGGTGGTCGACAACATGCCTGATAAAGATAAAAAGGCCATTGAAGCGTTACTGTAAATAAGCGTCCAGACGCAACTTTTACCAATTCGATTGATTAAGTATTATTGTTGATTATCGAACACAAAAAAGCCGCATAATTTGCGGCTTTTTTACGTTAACTTAAAACATTAATCTTTCTGTTCAGTCGTCTCATTTGGAGTGTCAGTTGATTTATCATCACCTTGCGCTATCTCAATTTCAGCTTTTTTAGCGGCTGTAGTGTAAAACTTATCGCCCTTGTCAGCCATTGCAAGTAAAGTATCACAAGGTGTAAAAATAGCGTTGCTGTTAGCCAGAGTAGACATATCAGAGCTTATTTTACCTGCGCCTAATTTATCCATGTAGCTAAACGGGCCACCTAGGAATGGTGGGAAACCAATACCAAAAATAGCACCAATATCACCATCACGCGGGCTGGCAATAATACCGTCATCTAAACAGCGAACGGCCTCATTAAGCATTTGTGAGATACAACGCTTAGCAATTTCGTTTTTATTTAAACGTGGAGCTGGGGTTACACCCAGTAGCTCGTAGACTGACTCATCAACCTTTTTGCCTTTCTTGTCGTATTCATAAAAACCACGACCCGTTTTACGGCCTAAGCGTTTTGAATCAATCATACGTGAGAAAGCATCTGGGCCTTTAAAACGCTCACCGAGTTCTTTTTCAAGAATTGGCGCGATTTTAGAACCAATATCAATACCGACTTCATCAAGCAGTGCCAACGGCCCTACTGGAAAACCAAACTCAACTAAGGCTGCGTCAATTTTTTCAATTGGCTCACCGGCAAGCATTAAGTTTGCCGCCTCATTCAGGTATGGCGCTAAAATACGGTTAACATAAAAACCAGCCATATCTTTTACCACAATTGGCGTTTTACCTTGCTTACGCGCAAAGTTAACTACACGAGCAATCGTTTCTTTTGAGGTGCCTTCGTGAGGAATAATTTCTACCAGTGGCATTTTCTCTACTGGTGAGAAATAATGTAAACCAATTACATTTTCAGGACGCGCTGCTTTAGCTGCAATTTGCGAAATAGGTAATGATGAGGTATTACTGGCAAAAATGGTGTTTGCTTGGCAATGCTGCTCTACATCAGCAACCATACCTTGCTTCAGTTCTAAGTCTTCAAATACTGCTTCTATCACTAAATCTATGTGTTTAAAACCGCTGTAATCGGTAGTGCCGGTTATACGGTTCATCGTTAACTGCATATCGGCTTTAGACATAATACGGCGTTTAAGACGCTTATCTAAAATTTTGTAAGTGTAGTTCATGGCATTACTTATGCCCTGCTCTGCCACATCTTTAATACGGACCGGCAATTTAGCTTTGACCGCACTCACATGGGCAATACCTGCGCCCATTAAGCCACCACCTAACACGGCAGTTTTACTAATCGCGGGAGCATCATCGTTGCGCCATTCTTTTTTCATTTCAGTGGTTGCAAAGAAAATACCGCGAAGTGCTTTAGACTCATCACTCATTACTAACGTAGCAAAGCCTTCGGCTTCGGTTTTATACGCTTTCATTTCATCAAGCTCTACGCTTGCACGAACCGCTTTAATAATCGCAAGCGGCGCTGGGTAGTGACCACCTGTTTTTTTAAGTACGTTTTCATTAGCTTTTTTAAAGATAAAGTTACGACCAAACGGGTTTGATTCTAATAACTTGCTGACCTTATCAAGTTTAGGCTCTTTAGCTTGTGGCTTTTTCTTCGCCGCAAACTCTTTGGCCACTTTTAGCAGTACGCTTTGTGGAACACAATCATCCAATACACCGGCTTTTTTAGCTTGTTTTGGACGAATTTGCTTACCAGTTAGCATCCACTCAAGGGCTTTTTGAATACCCACGATTTTAGTTAAGCGTTGTGTACCACCACCGCCAGGCAATAAACCTAGTTGTACTTCTGGTAAACCAATTTTAGTTAAATCGCTATCTGTACCTACGCGGTAATCACAGGCTAAAGCAAACTCTAAACCACCACCTAAAGCAGGGCCATGTATAGCACTAACCGTGGTATACGGTAGTTTTTTCATATCAAAAAATGCTTGATGGCATAATTCGCTGATAGCTAATGCATCTTCGCGTTTTTCAACACCGTCTAACATTTTTACATCAGCACCGGCAATGAAGTTATCACTTTTGCCACTAATAAATACCATACCCTTAACAGCATGCTCTTTAGCCTGTGCTAATAATGCTTTTAAATCGTCAGCAAAGCTGTCACGCAGGGTATTCATTTTTTCACCCGGCACATCAATGGTTACCACGGCTATTTTGTTATCATCAACCGTTAAATTAAATACTGAATCTGTCATTACGCACTCTCCAATACAAAGGCTGCACCTAAACCACCCGCAGCACAGGCAGTCGTTAACGCTAAACCACCGCCACGACGCTTAAGCTCGTATAAGCTTTGTGTGATTAAACGCGCGCCGGTTGCCGCAAATGGGTGACCATAAGCGAGTGAACCGCCGTTAACGTTAAACTTATCCATGTTAATTTCACCTATGGCTTTATTACGCCCTAAGTGCTCTTGTGCAAATTTATCTGAAGCAAACATTTTCATATTCGCTAAGGTTTGCGATGCAAACGCTTCATGCATTTCTATAAGGTCTAAATCAGCTAACGTAATACCTGCTCTATCAAGCGCGATTGGCGTTGAGTGGGCAGGCCCCATTAGCATGTCTTTTTCTACGCCTATAGCTGAAAACGCAAAACTGCGCACATAACCTAAAATTTCGTAACCCAATGCTTTTGCTTTGCTTTCGCTCATCATTAACACTGCAGCTGCGCCATCGGTTAATGGGGTTGCATTAGCGGCAGTCACAGAGCCGTGCTGACGATCAAATACGGGTTTAAGCTTGGCATAACCTTCAACCGTTGAGTTTTTACGAATATTGTTATCTTCTTCAATAAAGCTTTTATAAGGCGGTAAGTGCGCCGTCATTACTTCATCTTTTAACTTGCCATCTGCCCAAGCTTGAGTTGCTAATGAGTGAGAACGATGTGCTAAAGCATCTTGATCTTCACGGCTAATATTATGGGTTTTAGCCATTTGCTCAGCTGTTTGTCCCATTGATAAACCCGTTGAGTACTCAGCAACCGCTGGCGGCACTGGCAATAAATCTTTTAAACGTAGTTTTGAGAATATTTTTAAACGCTGACCAAGCGTACGTGCTTTGTTTAAATCAACTAAGCTACCCGCTAATTTTTTACTTACACCAATTGGCAATACAGATGATGAATCGGCACCACCGGCAATACCTACGCTCACAGAGCCTGCCATAATTGATTCGGCAACGTTTGCTATCGCTTGAAAACTCGTCGCACAAGCACGCGATACAGAGTACGCATCAACCGATACTGGCATCCCAGTACCCAATACAATTTCACGCGCAATATTTGGCGCTTCTGGCATTTGTACTACTTGCCCAAAAACCAATTGATCGATTTCTGACTTGTCGAAATTTAATCGCTCAAGCATTTCATTAACTACTAGCTTACCCATATCCAATGCTGGTACATGGTGGAACGCAGTCGCTTGCTTAGCAAAAGGAGTACGTAAGCCGCTTACGATGGCAATACGGTCGCCTTTTGGTGTTTTAAGTATGTTTTGCTCAGACATTTATTATTCTCTCCCGCTGACAGGTCAGACCTGTATGTTTTCTCCGATTCTAAACAACCCGTGTGATAAAGCCAATAGATAAAGGTAAATTAATACAAAAGCGCCATTGTAAATCACTACATACATTGTATGAGGGTAATACAATAGGCTTTTTTAGCTGGTTTTACAAAGTTTTATGTTAGGCTAAAAAATCGTTAAAAAATAACGAACTATTTTTAAAAAATCAGTCTAACTCTTGAGTTATCCACTTATAAACCTTATAACTAGCTCAGTATTTGTTACCTAACCAATTTAGGTATTATTTAAGCTGACGAGGACAGTCCACTTATTATGGCAGCTAACGCATTTTCACAATTAAAAACGTATTTAGACACCCAAATTATTGGCCAGCCTGCGCTCACTCAAGCACTATTAATTGCTATACTAGCCGATGGCCATTTATTAGTTGAAGGCCCACCTGGGCTTGCAAAAACACGCGCAGTTAATGCCTTAGCAAGAGGTATTGAAGGCTCGTTTCAGCGTGTTCAGTTTACCCCAGATTTATTACCAGCCGATGTGACCGGCACCGATATTTATCGCCAACAAACCAGTGAGTTTGTATTTGAAAAAGGCCCTTTATTTCATAACCTCATTTTAGCGGACGAAATAAACCGAGCACCGGCAAAAGTACAATCGGCATTATTAGAAGCGATGGCCGAGCGCCAAGTCACGGTAGGCAAAAACACCTATCCACTCAGTGACCTGTTTTTAGTGATGGCAACACAAAACCCGCTTGAGCAAGAAGGTACTTACCCTCTACCAGAAGCGCAATTAGACCGCTTTTTAATGCACTTAAGTATTAATTACCCAGGTGCTGAGCATGAGCTTGATATTTTACGTTTAACCCGTGGTGAAGCACTTAATGATGAAGCCCCAGTGCTTGAGCAAATTTCACAAACCGATTTGTTTGCTGCGCGAAAAGCAATTTTAGGTCTGTATTTGGCCGAGCCATTAGAGCAGTACCTAGTGCAACTGATCATAGCCACTCGAGAAGGTGCAAACTTAGATGAACAACTTGGCCGCTGGATTGAATACGGCGCCAGCCCACGTGCCACGATTGCTTTGGATAAATGTGCCCGCGCTCATGCGTGGTTAAGTGGTCGTGATTTTGTATCACCTGACGATATACAAGCTGTGGTACATAATGTATTGCGCCATCGCATTATTCTAAGTTACGAAGCACAAGCCGATGGTATTACAAAAGATCAGGTTATTAGCCGTATTGTTGAACTAGTCGCAGTACCTTAAGTTATGCAAACACACTTTGATTCTCAGGCATGGCTTAAATTAAGCCATAGCCATGGTGTTAATTTATCGCTTAAAGAGCTGATGTATTATAAAGCAAAAGCGCAACTGCTTGAGCTGGCACCTAAAGTTAGAATAAAAAACACCTTGGCGGGGCAATACCTTGCGCCCCACAAAGGCCGGGGTATGGAATTTGCCGAAGTGCGTCATTATCAAAACGGTGACGATATACGCTCTATTGATTGGCGCGTTACCGCGCGCACAGGCGAAACCCACACTAAACTTTTTCAAGAAGAAAAAGAGCGCCCGGTATTTGTGTTTACTGACTTTTCAAACTCAATGCTATTTGGCTCGCAATTACTGTTAAAATCGGTGCAAGCGGCACATATTAGCGCCTTAGTTGCGTGGTCAGCGTGTCAGCGTGGCGACAGAATTGGCGGTATTGTGTTTAATCAGCACTCGCATTTAGAGCTAAAACCCAGCGCTCGTGAAAAAGCGGTATTAAAACTATGCCATAATTTATGCGATGCGCATCAGCTGGCTCTTGAGAACATTGATAAGCCGGCCGCGAATAATTTTAGCGATAACCTCAAACGTTTAAATCACTTAGCTAAGCCCGGTAGTTTGGTTTATATCGTGTCTGATTTTAACGCCTTGGATGACGCCAGCTTTAAGCAACTTGAACTTTTAGCGCGTCATTGCGAACTGATTGGGTGTCATATTAGCGACCCCTTTGAACATCAATTACCTGCTTTTAAACAAACGGTAACCGTCAGTGCTAATAATCAGCAATTTGCCCTGCCCTTAATGGACAAGAGCTTTAGACAACGATTTGCCAAAAATGCCGAGCACGCATTTAGCGCACGCATTAATCGCTTAACAAAGTCTGGACTCACCCTATTATCATTTGATGCAGCCACTGCGCTGGAACTGCAATTAGTGAGAAAATAAATCATGCAAACCTCTCCACTTGATGGTCTACACGATATTATTGCTCCCACCCAAGTCGACTGGTGGCCACTCGCTCCTGCTTGGTGGGTTGTTATTGCAATTGCTGTGTGTTTATTGTGTAGCTTAATTGTCATAATTTATAAAAATTATCGCTTTAAAAAGCCAAAACGTGATGCCATTGCATTAGCTAATCAACAACAGTCAGCGCAGCAATTGCATGTCATTTTAAAGCGTTTAGTGATCACCTATTACGATCCGCGTTTGGCCGCGCAGTCAACAACGCATTGGTGCAACACATTAAACCAACTTTCAGCTATTGGCTTTACAGAAGAAGAAATTTTAAGCCTATATAACGCTAATCAAACACAGGCAGCACTTAGTGATAAATTTCGCCAAGCCATTAAACAATTTAAACTAAAGGAGCCGCTGCATGTTTGAATTTAGCTGGCCATGGCTGTTTTTATTACTGCCGCTACCTTTAATATTGTTACTATTAAAACCCGCCGCCAATGATGCCAACACGCGTCTGCGCATTCCAAGTTTTGCATCACATAATTTAAGCAATCAAAGCATAGAGCCAAGTGCGCGTAAATTGAATATTATCGAGTGGTTGCTGTGGTTATTATTAGTGACCGCATCAGCAAATCCAACGTGGTTAGATGAGCCCATATCGCTACCCAACGAAGGCCGCGATATAATGCTCGCTGTGGATTTGTCAGGGTCAATGACCGAACAAGACATGGCTTACAATGGCCAATATGTTGACCGTTTAACCATGGTTAAAGCAGTGCTAAGTGACTTTATAGAGCAGCGCCAAGGCGACAGACTCGGCCTTATATTGTTTGGTGATACCGCTTTTTTACAAACCCCATTGACGCGTGATGTGAAAACCGTCAGTAAAATGCTCTCTGAGGCGCAAATTGGTTTAGTAGGACGCGCCACGGCGATTGGTGACGCTTTAGGTTTATCGGTAAAACGCTTTGCCAGTAAAAAAGAAAGTAACCGTATTGTGGTGTTGCTTACAGATGGACAAAACACCGCGGGAAATTTAAACCCAGAAGATGCACTGTTACTTGCCCGTGAAGAAGGTATAAAAGTGTACACCATCGGAGTCGGTTCAGATAACCCGCGCGGCTTTAGTTTATTTAATATGGGCTCTGGGGGCAGTAACCTAGATGAGGGTTTATTGAAAAAAATTGCTGAGCAAACAGGCGGTCTGTATTTTAGAGCAAAAGATGTCGCTGGCCTGCAACAGATTTACGCTGAGCTTGATAAGCTTGAACCAATTAGTGCCGATGAGCAAACCTTTCGCCCACAAACAGCCTTGTTCTATTATCCGTTATTACTGGCCATTTTACTCATAAGTGCAATGGCATTGATAAAAACGGTGCGCGCAATGAAGGAGCCAAACTAATGGATTTTGAATTTATTCGTCCTGCTATTTTATGGCTGTTACTCCCTGCCTCAGGGTTATTTTTTATCGCCTTACTAAAACATAAAAAAACCCAGTCAGCGCCGCTTATTGCGCCGCATTTGGCACCATTTGTAATGAGTGAATCAAACAATAAAGCTCGCCAGCCGCTGTGGCTGGTTGCGTTATTTTGCAATTTAGCGATTATATTTAGTGCAGGGCCAAGCTTTGAAGAGAAACAAGTACCCGTGTTTCAAAGTAAAAGTGCCCGCGTTATTGTCATGGATATGTCCTACTCTATGTATAGCACCGACATTGCTCCCAATCGATTAATGCAATCACGTTTTAAAGCCCTCGATATGGTTGAGCTATTTAAAGAAGGCGATACCGCGTTAGTGGCTTACGCAGGCACTGCCTATACCATTTCACCACTGACCAACGACGCTAAGACTCTTGCCAACCTTATTCCTAGTTTAAGCCCTGAAATTATGCCAGATAAAGGCTCAAACGTACTCGCTGGCTTAGATATGGCACAAGAGCTACTAAGCCAAGCCGGCTACCTCGATGGCGATATTATTTTGATCACCGATGGTATTGAACAACAACAGCAAAGCGATGTAAGCCGTTTTACCAACAGTAGCCAATATCGACTTAATATTTACGGCGTAGGCACAGCGCAAGGAGCTCCTATAAAGTTACCTGAAGGCGGGTTTTTAAAAGATAATTATGGTCAAATTGTGGTGCCAACCCTCAATGCATCATTACTTGAAGGACTTGCAAAAAATAGTGGTGGGCAGTTTGCCGATTATCAGCCAAGCAATAGCGATATTGCCGTTTTTTCACCGCAAGCAAACAGTGAAGTATTAAAAAGTGAAAAACCAAATTTAGCCTTATGGCGAATTGACGCCGGTATTTATGGTTTGCTTATTTTACTGCCTTTAGCTTTGTATTTATTTAGACGTTCTGCATTAGTTAGCGCAGTACTATTACTTAGCTTTTTACCTCAACAAAATGCGCATGCCGCAGAGCTGCCAACCCTGTTTAAAAATACGGATCAACGGGCATTAGAGGCATACAACAACAAAGAGTATCAACAAGCAGCTCAGGCTCGCTCAAGCGCTCTCAAAGGGGCTGCACTTTATCAGCAAGGGCAATTTGATGCTGCCTTGAATGAGTTTAGCCAAGATAAGTCAGCAACCGGTTATTATAACTATGGCAACGCCTTGGCTAAAGCAGGACAATTAGAGGCTGCCATTGACGCGTATAAACAAGCGCAAGTAAAGCAAGATAACTTTAGTGAAGCCGCTGAGAATCAAGCGCTTGTTGAGCAGTTACTGAGTCAACAGCAAGACCAAAAAAATCAGCAAGGCAATGATTCGCAAAATCAAGATGAGCAAAGTCAAGATGATGCAGATAAATCAAAACAAGATCAGCAAAAAAATGGCGAGAAAAACAACGCAGATAAAAGTGAAGAGGGCAGCCAAAATAGTGAGCAACAGCAATCAGATCAGTCCTCGGAACAATCAAAAGATGAACAAGGCCAATCTGGTGAGCAATCAGACAAACAGAATGAGCCTGATATGCAAGCTCAGTCACAAAGCCAACAAAATGAAAATAAAGACCAGAATAAACCGCAGCAAGATGAGCCTCAAAATCAACCTAATGAAATGAGTGAGCAACCGCCCTCTGATGAGCAAAAACAGCAGGCACAGCAACAAGCCATGCAAGCACAAGCCGCTGAGCTCACTAATGAAGAAAAAGAAAAAGCACAGCAACTAAATCAGTTATTAAGAAAAGTGCCCGACGATCCCGCTATTTTATTAAGAAACAAAATGCAATTAGAAGCCCAAAAAAGACAATATCAACGTCGTCCAACAGGAGTAGAAAAATCATGGTAATGCGATTATTTTGCTGTTTATTGCTATTAACTGCCATGCCATTAATGGCCGCCACCACTTTGGAGGCAAGCGTTGATAAAAACCCAGTATTAGCGGGTGAATTTTTTATGCTTAATATTAGCATTGATGATTCAATAAAAGGGCAACAACCCGACACCTCAGCATTATTAAAAGATTTTGTAGTCGGCCCTATGAGCTTAAGTAGCCGCACTAACATTATTAATGGCAGTATAAAAAAACAAACCTCTTGGTCTGTTAAACTAATGACCCGCAAGGCGGGTGAATACACCATTCCCAGTTTTAGTGTTGCAGGGCTAAACTCGCAACCAATTAGTTTATCGGTTAAAGAGCGCAGCAGCGACGCAGATAAAAATAACGATATATTTTTAAAAACCTCACTCTCAAACAACAGCTTATTTGTGCAAGAGGCTGGCGTTTACACCATTAAGCTTTACTTAGCCAAAGAGCTTCTTGATGGCAGCTTAAGTGCGCCAAGTATGGAAGATGCCCAACTTACCCAACTCGGTAAACAAAGCGAAGATTATGAACTGGTTAACGGTAAACGTTATTTAGTGATCACCCGTAATTATTTAATTCAGCCCCAAAAAAGTGGCGCATACACTATTGCAGCTCCCGTTTTTCAGGGGCGTATTCAGCAAAACTATCGTCAATTGGAAGTGTCAGCGCTTGGCGATGAGCAGCAAATTGAAATTAAACCTATCCCTGAAAACTATCAAGGAGACTGGTTACCCAGTGAACTGGTGAGCTTAACCGAGCAATGGCAGCCAGAGGATAATACCGTTGAAGCCGGTACGCCAATAACACGTACAATTATGCTCACCGCGCTAGGGGTGACTAAAGAGCAGTTACCCGAAATTGATATGCCTACTATTAATGGTATTCGCAGCTACCCTGATGAAAAAGAAACCAATAATGCGGTACGCGATGGCCGAGTGGTATCACAGCAAACGGCCTCGTATGCGCTACTGCCACAAACACCTGGCACTTACACATTGCCTGAAATTAGCCTGCCTTGGTATAACACCAAAATGAATCGAATTAGTTACGCGACCTTACCTGAGCGCACTATTACAGTAACACCCAGTACAACAGCGCCAGTGCAAACGCTTAATCCGCCAGCTGAAAACAATCTAAGTAATACTATGGCAGAGTCAACGGAGCAAGCAGTTACAGTGCAACAGCAAACTGCCACACCACTGTGGCTAATTATTGTGGCCGCACTTGGTTATGTTTTATGGATTGCGACGCTGATTTTTTACTTTATTAAACGCCCAACTAAAGAAGTGCAACAAGCGGCTCAAACAACTAATAAAACAAATCAACAACCATCTTTAAAAGCCCTGCTGGTATTAGCTAAAAGCCATGACGAAAAAGCATTTTACGATGCGCTTAATCAGTATGCGCTAACCCTTACAGGTAAAAAGGTAGGGGCGCTATCCCATTTATGCGCTATGATAAACAACTCGCAGTTCACCGCGCAGGTAAACAATTTACAAGCACAGTTGTACAGTAAGCAAACGGCTAGCGCCAACTTAGACGCTATAGTTAGCATGTTAAAGGCACATCAATCGCAAACAGCTAAGCCTTCATCACCTGCGTTAAAAGAGCTGTATTCTTGATCTCAATTGTATTTTGCTTTTTTGACCTATAATAATTTTAACTAAAAAGTGCTTATGTTTGGAAATAAAAAATCGAATGATCGGGTCTTACTAAATATGGCTGAAAAACAACAACGCTACGAAGCCCTGGTTCACGTTTATCATAAGGAACTCTATCGCTTCGCTTACTGGTTATGTAACGATCCGAATATTGCAGATGACTTAGTGCAAGAAACCTTTTTACGTGCTTGGCGATCGCTTGACTCGTTACTCGATCAAAAAGCAGCTAAGCCATGGTTGCTAACAATTTTAAGACGCGAAAATGCGAGGCGCTTTGAGCGCAAGCAATTTGATTACAGTGATGTAGATAACGACACGCTAGTGGATCAAACCAGTCATTCTTTAGATGATGAAATGGAGCAAACCGTTATTCAACGGCAAATTTCGTTGTTGGCCGATGAATACAAAGAGCCGCTACTATTACAAGTGGTTATGGGCTGCTCTGGGGATGAAATTGCAGACATACTCGATTTAAACAAAAATACGGTTATGACACGTTTATTTCGAGCAAAAAATCAACTTAAAGAGGCACTAAGCCGTGATGATGAACAACTTAAAGGGGCATCAAAATAATGGATGAACTTGAGTTTCGTCGCCGCACGATTGCACAGCCAAACGAGCTAGACAAAGAACTACTGGAATTTGCAAACAGCAGTCCCGATAGACAACAATTTTTAAATGAAAACAAAACATTTGATAAGCAACTTAATGATGCGCTTGATATTCCTGTGCCTGACAACCTTGCTGAACGGATTATTTTAAACACCTCGTTAAAAGAAAAAGCCAGAAAAGATGAGCTTGAACAAAAAGACAACGTTATTGATTCACGCTCACGCTTTAAGTTTGACCGTGTATATTTGGCGTTCGCTGCTTCATTTGTGATTGCGGTAAGTGCGTTTATGTTTAGCACAGAGCAAAACTTGAATCATGCGGCTGGCGAGCATGCATTGGCGCATGTTTATCATGAACTTAACGCGTTAAATAAAACTCAACCTATCAGCTTACAAACAGTCAATGAAAAGCTGGCTTTACTTGGCGGTCAACTTAATGATTTACCTGGGAAAGTTACTTATGTTAACTTTTGCGATTTTCAAGGCGAGAAAGGCATCCATTTAGTGTTTGAATCGGACTTTGGCCCTATGACCGTGTTTATTGTCCCTAGTGATAACAAAGTCTTTGAAATTGGCTCGGGTGACTTTAGTGACTCTCGCTACGTAGGCCATATAAGCCGAGGAAAACAAGCTGATACTGTACTAATAGCAAGCCTAGGCTCACCGGTTAATATGTATTATGAACGTATTGCAGGCGCTATTCGCTGGCTGTAATACCAACTTGTATAAATATTTGAACAATTTAACGAATTAAACTCCCTTATATCTAAGCAGATATATATAAGGGGATGGGTATTACAAACAATAAAAAACCGCAACGAGTGTGCGGTTTTTTTATTGCTAATAAGCTAAAACTTATTATTGGTTACTTACATACATCAGCAACAGCGTTAGCAAAGTAATCGATGTTTGCTTGACTAATTCCCGCTACGTTTACACGGCTAGAGCCTACAATATAAATACCGTAGTCTTTTTGTAGACGCTCGATTTGCTCTTTATTAATACCTAAGAAAGAGAACATACCATGTTGGCGGTCTATAAATGAGAAGTCTTGAGCAATGTCTTTGGCTGCAAGGCTGTCTTTAATTAAACTACGTAAACCATTAATACGGTTACGCATTTCATCAAGTTCACTGTGCCATAACTGCGTTAACTCTGTGCTGCTTAAAATAGTGTTTACAATGTCTGCACCGTGCGCTGGCGGCATAGAATAAATGCTACGTACCACACTTAATAATACCGAGTTTGAAATATCAGCGGTTGCACTGTCTTTTGCAATAATTGAACACGCACCAATACGCTCACGGTATAAGCCAAAGTTTTTAGAACATGATGAACAAATTATCAACTCTTCAACCGCATTGGCTAAAATACGTAAACCATTCGCATCTTCTTCTAAAGAAGAACCAAAACCTTGGTATGCAATATCAATTAATGGCGTAAAGCCCACATCTTTTGCAAGTTCAGCAATGGTATTCCATTGTGTTTCGTTTAAATCCATACCACTTGGGTTGTGACAACATGCATGTAATAACACAACATCGCCCTTAGGCACCTGTGTTAATGTTTCAACCATTTCATCAAACAATAAATCTTTGTTTTCGTAGTCGTAGTATGGGTATTCTTTAACCGTTAAGCCTGCAGCTTCAAATAAGCTAATGTGGTTAGCCCACGTTGGGTTAGTAACCCATACAGTAGCGTTTGGGTTACAACGTACAATAAATTCTGCTGCAACACGAAGTGCGCCTGTACCACCAGGTGCTTGTGCTGTGCGTACGCGATTAGCTAATAATGCCGGGTGCTCACCAAGAAGAAGATTTTCCATTTGTTGACAGTAATCTAAGTTACCAGCAAGACCAATGTAAGATTTGCTCATTTCATTTTCTAAACGAAACGCTTCTGCTTTTTTTACTGACTTTAATACCGGGGTATTCCCCTGCTCGTCTTTATATACACCAACCCCTAAGTCAATCTTATTTGGGTTAGTATCTTGCTTATAGGCCGCCATAAGGCCAAGAATAGGGTCTGTAGGTAATGGTTTTAATACTGAGAACATTGACTATCTCTTCGTTATTTAGGGGTTAGCTGTTGCGCTAAGCTTAACATAAAAACTCACTCGATTGACCAGTGTTATTTACACTAAAAAGTGAGGAATTTTAATACAGCATGCAATTAATAACGCGAGTGTCGCATTATCAAAAAAATCCGTGCTAAAGGCTTCGCCATCGACAATGCCAATGCACTGCTTTTGCGCATTAAATAGTGGTAAACAGGCCTCTGCTTTTACTTTCGGATCGCAGGTGTAATACTCACCACCCGCGGCTAAATATTGCTCAACATTATTAATGACACGTCCTTTACCACTGAGTGCCACTTGCACATTATTACTGCCGGTTGCAAATTCAGCAGTGAGCGGAAATAAAGGGCGACTCGGTGCACCAAAATAAGCGAGCTTTAATAACTGCTCGCCTTCAGGGGTGGCCGTATTTTGATAGATGCCATACCAATCTAACTGGGTGTTTCCGATTACATAGTCAACAATCAACTGAAGTTGTGCTAATTTTTCAGTTGTTTGCGTACTTTGGCTGACATAATCGCTTAGTTTAAACGGCTCATCCTGTAGGTAACCAAATAAACTACATGCCCCACCTTCACCTAGCTCAGGAATTTGGTATTCCCAACGCACGGCTGGTGCAGCATTTTTATTTAGGTATTGCTCAAGCTTTTCTAGCTCAGCGTGAATTAACTGTGGCTCAACATTAAGTTGAGCATACTCTAAGTAAGAATTAACCATTTGGACGTCCATACATCTATAATGCCGAAATAGTAGCATGGATGTTTTTATAGTGCTAGCCAATTTAAAGCGCTTTTTTAAAATCTTTAAACACTTTTATTCATAGATATAATTGCGGTATTTAAACTGGTTGCTTTATCTTTGGGGGCATTAAAAGGTGTTCAGCTTAGGTGCAAAAATTACGCCTTTGCTTCACAAATTTGTTATTATTTGCCGCATTATTATATTCAATCTTAAGTAGGTTAATTATGAGTGATAGTCACTTAGTGTATTCAACAGCAACAGGGCGAATTGATCAGCCAAAGCCAGAAAAAGAACTGGATGTAAAACTATTTAAAGACGGGTCAATTCGCATAGAACGTCAAACCAAAGGCCGAAAAGGTAAAGGTGTAATGCTGGTTGTTGGTCTTGATCCACAACAGCATGATTTGAAAAAGTTAGCAAAAACAATAAAAAGTAAGATGGGCCAAGGGGGCGCAGTAAAAGAAGGTGTTATTGAAGTACAAGGTGATGATCGCGACAAATTAAAAGCGATTTTAGAGGGATTAAAATTTAAAGTAAAAATTGCGGGTGGTTAACCCGCAATTCTTGCTTATTTAATAATTTTTAGCGCTGCTAATTGATCAAATAATGCGGGAATATCATCCTCAGCCACTGGCTTACTAAAATAATAGCCTTGAACAATAAAACAATTATTATTTTGTAAAAACTCAACTTGCTCGATTGTTTCGACCCCTTCGGCAACTACATCAAGCTTCAGCTTTTGTGCCATAGCAATAATGGCCGCAGTGATCTCCATGTCGTTATCATCCTCAGGTATATCTTTGACAAACGAACGGTCAATTTTAAGAATATCGACAGGGAAACGCTTAAGGTAACTCAGTGAAGAATAACCCGTACCAAAGTCATCAATAGAAATTGAGATACCCAACTTTTTAAGTTGATGTAACTGATCAATAGCTGCTTCAACATTCCCCATCAGCATGCTTTCGGTTAATTCAAGATGCAGACTTTTAGCATTAATCTGCGTCTCTATAATTATTTTTTTCAGCATAGGCACTAAGCTTGCGTCTTTAAACTGTCTTGCTGACAGATTGATCGACATATTACTTGCTCTACCTTGTTGTTCTAGTCGCTTCGTAAACTCACACGCTTGTTGTAGCACCCATTTACCGAGCTCTACAATTAAACCCGTTGCCTCAGCTATCGGAATAAACTTAGTCGGAGGAATAAACCCTTGCGTAGGATGGAACCAACGAAGTAATGCTTCATATCCCACCACGCTATTATCGCGACAATCAACTTGTGGCTGGTAATGTAGCGTGAGTTGCTTTTCTTTAATCGCATGACGCAATTCATTTTCTAGGAATAATCGTTCATTAGCTGCCGCATTTAGATCTTGGCTATAAAAATGGAAAGTGTTACGCCCTTTGGCTTTGGCCTCATACATGGCTAAGTCGGCATGCTTTAGTAACTGATCTTCTTCTAGGCTATCAAATGGTGCTAAGGTGATGCCAATACTTGCACTGACAATTACTTCATTGCTGCCAAGTTTTATCGGCTGGTTTAAGGTTTTTTGTATGGTGTCAGCGACTTCAGATGCTTCTTTTTGATGTTCAATACCACTGAGTAAAACAGCAAATTCATCCCCACCTAAACGGGCTATGGTATCTTCTGCTCGTAAGCGCTGTTTTAAGCGTGTTGCCACTTCAACTAACAGCTGATCACCCGCATCATGACCTAAAGTATCGTTAATACGCTTAAATTCATCCAGATCAAAATAAAATAAAGCAAACGAGTAACGCCCTCTCTCAGCAAGCGCCATCGACTTCCTGAGCTGCATTCTAAAGAATGTACGGTTAGCAAGCCCGGTTAGTGTGTCAAAGTAAGCGAGCTGTTCCATTTTTCGTTGGCTTTCTTTCACAAACGAAATATCTTGC
This sequence comes from Pseudoalteromonas sp. APC 3694, assembly GCF_030407565.1. Classification (NCBI taxonomy): domain Bacteria; kingdom Pseudomonadati; phylum Pseudomonadota; class Gammaproteobacteria; order Alteromonadales; family Pseudoalteromonadaceae; genus Pseudoalteromonas; species Pseudoalteromonas sp. APC 3694. The sequence continues at coordinate 136,150 of NZ_JASDDE010000002.1, read as the reverse complement.
GCTGATGCCACGTAACTGGTTATTTTACCACCGTCTTCTCGAATAGGTGACACACTAAGCGATACCCATATTGGCGACTTATTTTGCGCTTCAATAAGCGTATCTCCTCGCCAGTAATTACGATTACGCAAATCAATGTCAATATCCTCTACCAACATGGTCATTTCATTGGCAATAATTGTCAGTAATGGCTGACGCAAGAAATCATTTTCGACAAAATCAGTCATTTCTAACATTTTTGGATTAACGTATTCAATGACAAAATTTTCATCGGTGATCACCACCCCTGTACCCGAGAACGCAACCGCTTTAGACAAGCGATTTGCAGCTTTCTCTGCGATTTCTTTTTCTATTATGCGCTGGTTTAAGCCGTCAATGAGTTTGCGAATTTCAATGGTCATATCTTTGAATGAACCATTAAGCGTACCAATTTCATCTTTATTTTCTTTTGGAAACTCAATCTCTAACTGGCCTTTACCAAAGTTAGTAACTGCATAAACCAATGAATGTAAGCGTCTTAATACCAATTGGTAAAGTGCTTGGTGTAATAATAAAGCGACTAAAATGGCATACAGAATAAATAGGCCAAAAAACTTAAGCTTTAAGTCTTTCAATGCCGATAACGTTGAGGAGCGCTTTTTATATACACCCACATACCAGTTTACACCTTCAACTTTATGGATATTTATAATGTAGTCTTCATCATTTAATGAAAATGAATCGGCATATTCTGGTAATTGTATTTGCCCTGCGTTATCAATAACGCGCTTTAGTTCTGGAGAAATAAAGTCATCAGGTAGTAGCTTTTTGCCTGCCTCTCCGTACTCTTTATAATTTTCAGAGGTTAAGTTCGGATGTGCTAATAGCTGTCCTTGTTTATCAAACACTACTAAGTGTTTTTCCTTTCCACCGACGGGTAATTGCGATATGAGTGAGTTTAGTGAAATATCGCTACCGGTAACCCCTAAAAACTCATCATCTTGATAAATGGGAACAATTAAACTGACTACCCATTTATTCCAAACTTCATCATAGTAAACTTTTGACCATTGAGGCTCTCGTTGTGGGTTAGTTAAAGACTTCGCATAATTGAAGCTATCACTTTGGTTGAATGTATAATTTCCAGGCACATTAAGCGCCCAGTTTGGCGGTGCGACACGAATAAAGTTATCTTCAGTTATAAGATAAAAATTATAGAAATCTTGAATTAACGTAGGAGAAATAACTTTCCAAAGGGATTCAGAATCAGCAATTAGCTGTTTATAAAAAGGAGAATATGCAGTTTGAGGGATAAACGCGGCTGATAGCCCATCCGGTGATGCACTACGCACTGAGCCATCATTGGTGAGCTGCATTGTCGGTGCAGTATTATTTTTAAATGACAGCTGTCCCTCAAATAACTGCTCGCTAACAACAATATTAGCTTGCTCTGCTATTTTAACTTTGGTCGCTATCAGGTTATTAAACTGGTTTATTAATAATTCATTTGATTGCTTTAATACCTCATGCTCTTCAAAAACAAGCTGTTTTTCTTCTGACTTGAGCATTAATGCAGCCGCACAAATGCCAGCCACTAAACAGATACCAGAGATCAACAATGATAACTTTACACTAAGTGAGTTTATGCCAAATCGAGATGGAGGGCGTCGATACACAAAAAGCCAACCTTATTTATAATTATTATTTTTTCAAGTAATAGAAATATACCAGAACTTAAATCAGAATTATAAATTATTTATAAACTTTTAAAAAACAACACCTTTTGTACACATATTAGGTAAAAAAGCCGCGTCAGGTAAGTGCTTGTTGACATTGGGAGTGACACTTCATACATTAAGGGTATGAATATAAATTACTCACACGCCTTTTTTTCTTTTTTTAGCTTCTTTATATAGAAGAGGCTTCCCTGTTTGTGAGATAAAATCAATCGAATAGTAAAGCCTCCCAACTGGGAGGCTTTTTTATTTTCACTGCAAAATCAGTGATATTTTTGGAATGAGGAAAACCAAATGAGCAACGATGTACTTGATACTCTCAGGCACGATATAAATGAAATCGACTCCGATTTACTTGTTTTACTAGCAAAGCGACGCCGCATTAGTCATGGCGTAGTTGAATATAAAATTGCAAATAATAAACCCATTCGTGATGAGGCCCGTGAACTGGCTTTGCTCGAAAAACTTATAGGCTATGGCAAATCGTTAGGACTTGACGCTTACTACGTTAACAACGTGTTTCAAACGATATTAGAAGACTCAGTATTGCATCAACAAGCCATGCTTCAAAAGAATTTAAACCCCGATGCACTGAGCGAAACCCATCGCGTAACGTATTTAGGCGGTCAAGGCTCTTATAGTCAGCTTGCATGTCATAAATATTTTAGCCGTCGCCCGGGTAAATTAGTTGAAATTGGTTGTACCTCATTTGAAGAAATCACTGGTAAAGTAGAAAAAGGTCAAGCCGACTTTGGCTTACTGCCTATCGAAAACACTAGCTCAGGTAGTATTAATGAAGTATTTGATTTGCTGCAGCATGCACAGGTCTCTATTGTCGGTGAAGTTACTCATAGCGTTGAGCATTGCTTATTAGCAGCCCCAGGAACTGAGCTGAACCAATTAACTAAAGTCTTTGCACATCCGCAACCCTTTGCCCAGTGTAGCCGCTTTTTACAGGGCCTTGGCGAACTTCAGCATGAAACCTGCGATTCAACATCAAGTGCATTAAAATCAGCTCTTGAAACACCGAACAGCGCAGCAATCGGCTCTGCGCAAGCAGGGAAAAATGTAGGCCTTGAAGTGATCAAGGCGAATCTTGCCAATCAAAAAGAAAATCACAGCCGCTTCATTGTGGTTGCCCGAAAACCACTGCAAGTATCAACTCAAATCCCTACTAAAACTAGCTTAATTATGTCAACCAAGCAGCAGGCCGGTTCGCTTGCCGATGCGTTAATGATTTTTAAACAGCATAATATTAATTTAGTGAAACTAGAATCTCGACCTACTCCTGGTAACCCATGGGAAGAAGTATTTTATGTGGACTTGGAGGCTAACTTAATCGATAACCAAGTGAAGCATGCATTGGAGGAGCTCAAACAGCACACTCAATATGTTCGTGTACTTGGTTGTTACCAAAGCGAGTCTTTACAAGCTGTGAGCGTAGAAAGCTAACAAAATATTAAAAAAGGGCCTAGCGGCCCTTTTCTTTTCACGGAGCTATTCTTTTTAATCAAGTACTTTCGCATCATTCGCTTTATTTAATAAACTACGGCTTTGGGTTAAAAAGTGCGCCGTTGAATCTGAGAAATAAGATTTTGCATCAGCAAAAGCATCAATTAATGCAAGCTTATCCCCTGCTTTTAGCTTTTCAAGCGTTTGCGAAAACAAAGACTGATACTGCGCCAATAAGCTTTCGACATTGTCAAACTGCGCTAACATAATATCGGTGTATAGCTCTGGCGATTGTGCAAATAAACGGCCAACCATCATTAGCTCTAACTGATATATAGGTGATGAACAACTTCTTAGCTCGGCGAGTGTGTGTCCCTGTTTTGCTAAAAACTGACCGTACACAAAGGTGGTTAAATGACGCATAACCTGAATAATTTGCATTGCTTCGTCATGCTTTTTGGCCTCAAGTTCAACCAACTGACAACCCCATATTTGTAGCTGTTTTAATAACCCTTGTGCCACCTCATGACTACGCCCTTCACACACCACCACGGTTTGTTTCACCCAATGGGAAATATCAGGTCCAAACATTGGATGTAAACCAACAACTGGCCCACTATGTACTTTTTTAAGCACAGCTAATGGTGCTTGTTTAACTGATGTAATATCAACCAGCAAACAATCATCATCAAGCTTTGGAAGCGCGTTAACAACTGTTTCAAGAGCATTTATTGGTACACTGATCATCACCAGTTTTGCACCTTTTAGAATATCCGCTGCCTGTGATTGCTGCGCTTTATCTAAAATTTTGACTTCGTAACCCGAACGCTGAAATTGTTTTGCAAATAACTGACCCATTGCCCCTTCACCACCAACAATAACAATTGGCGATAATTGTGGGTCGGCACAGGCTAATTTGGCTTGTTGATTTTGATAAGCTTCACGCATCATGCGTCTGAGAATGTCTTCGACTAAATCAGGATTTACACCTTGATTAATAGCCTCTTGACGTCGTGCAGCTAATAAATCTGCTTCTCGATCGGGTGCATGTAATGGCGCGCCAGTTTGTTGTTTTATTGCGCCTATTTGTTGGGTAATACCATTGCGTTTTGCAAGTAAGGCAACCAGTTGCGCGTCGCATTCATCTATACTTGTTCTTAGCTGCGCTAAATCACTTATCTCTGCCACGTTCTCATTCCATCCAAAAAAGCAAAATCGTAAATTAAAACTTACAAAAAAGTAAACTAATCAATACGATAAATACTAACAGGATACGTTAGGGGTTAAAAGGCAAATTATTGAAAAGATCACTATCAGTTGTTCAACTAAAACCAAGGTGGAAACGGTAGTAAGTAACCTAAACGCTAGATAATAAATCTATCTCAAGCAGCTATTTCAGCGCTAACTACATTGAATTTACGTAGGTTCAGGTTAAGTAGAGAATCTTAAAAAGTGGCTAAAGCCACTTTTATTAAGTAACCGGCGAGCGGTTAAGGAGAACTATTAGTATTCTAATGCCATAGCCGCAAGCGACATAATACTGTCGAATGATTCTGCGCCAGCGATAAATAAGCCATTGTGACAAAACATAGCATCATCGATACCAGTTACCGCTTGAAATTCATCGTCTGATAATCCTGCCCATGGTGCAGGTAATGACTTTCTGTCTTCAAAAGAGCCTAATTCTGCAGGCACCGTTTGCACTATCCACTTGCCAGAATGAGATGGGTAAACGACAAATAATGCCTCATCAGATAAACTATGTACGGTTTTTTTCCACGGAGTATAGCGCTCTAATACGATTAATCGAGGATCATCAGCTTGTTTTATTGCTTGAGCAACAATCTTTTTAGCATTTAAACCACCTCGGGCAGAAGCTACAAAACGAATCAGTAAAGTGTGTGCAAATTCAACCGCTTGATCAAAAGCAGCATCAAAATCACTTTCCTCTTCCCATGTTGGGTTAAACATAGAAATTGTTTGGCTTAAGCTAATGCCTGTAGCAACCCCTTCAACATGACCACAATCAATGGCATCAATAGTTGATACAAGCCCTGCATCCACCGCATTCGCCACATCTTGGTTATCATCACATATTGTTAAGCCATATTTTTTCCACACCAAGCCAAATGACGAAAAAGGAATACCATTTTCACGAGCGCCAGCACCGCCACGCTGATGATGATCAAACCGGTTAGTTTCTGGGTCATATTGACCACCAACATCAATAACCACATCGGCGTCATTAATAATCGCATTATCGCGTGTGCGGATCAGGGTAAAAGAAGGGAAAATAATTTTAAGTGCAGCGATACTAAAAACATCATCTGCGTGAAAATTGCCGTTGTGTGTAACTATCGTTTTATCATTCATTTTTGTACATCATTTTTGCAAGAAGTGAGAAGATATTGTGATTTGAAGTGAACCACACTTTAACGCATGCAGGTTAAGGTGTGTATTGGTTTTTGAATATAGCGATATAAAAACCGCAATAGCATTAAAACCAAAACGGGTTGCAACCCAAAGGTTGCAACCCGTTTTTTTGCGTTGATAAACAGCGCGTATTAGTTAAGTTTTTCTCTAATACGTGCAGATTTACCAGAACGCTCACGTAGATAGTAAAGCTTAGCACGACGAACCGCACCGCGACGCTTAACTGTTACGCTATCAATAAGAGGGCTGTGCGTTTGGAATACACGCTCAACACCTTCACCGTTCGAGATTTTACGAACTGTGAATGCTGAGTGAAGACCACGATTACGCTTAGCGATTACAACACCTTCAAAGGCCTGTAGACGCTCTTTAGCACCTTCTTTTACTTTTACCTGTACAACTACTGTATCACCAGCGCCGAATGCAGGTACGTCTGTTTTAAGCTGCTCTTCTTCAAGCGCTTTAATAATATTTTGGTTTACTTTTGCCATTATGTTTCTCACTTTCCTAGGTGTAACTGTCTTCTAGCCACAAGCTTTTTGGTACTCTTGCTGAAATTTCGCGAGTAATACCGCTTGCTCCTCAGTCAGAGCTAGGTTATGCAACAAGTCAGGACGGCGAAGCCAAGTTCTACCTAATGACTGCATAAGCCGCCATTTTGCTATCTCTTGGTGGTTTCCGCTGAGTAATACAGCAGGCACCTGTTTGTCGTCCAATGTTTCTGGCCGTGTATAGTGAGGACAATCTAGCAAGCCATCCGAAAATGAATCTTGCTCTGCTGACTGGTTGTGTCCTAAAACCCCTGGCACTAATCGCGCTACTGCGTCAATTAATGTCATGGCAGGTAGTTCACCCCCACTCAAAATAAAATCACCAATTGACCATTCTTCGTCAACGTACGATTCTATTATTCTCTCGTCTATACCTTCATAGCGACCGGCAATTAAAATCAGTTTTTCAGAGTTTGCGAGTTCGCTTGCCCCTTGCTGATCTAATTTGCGCCCTTGTGGCGACATATAAATTACTTTTGCACCATCACCTGCAGCCTGTTTGGCTTCAAGAATGGCTTGTTTAAGTGGTTCAACCATCATTAACATGCCTGGTCCGCCCCCGTAAGGACGATCATCTACGGTTCTATGCTTATCAGTTGCATAGTCTCGTGGATTCCAGCAGTTAAAGTCGATTAAACCCTTTTTAACAGCGCGACCGGTTACACCTTGCGTTGTAATTGCATCAAACATATCCGGGAAAAGGCTGATAACCCCTACCCACAACGAACTTGTTTGACTCATTAAAAGCTTGGATCCCAATCTACAGTAATTTCTTTCGCATCATATTTAACCTCTTGAATAACTGAATCAGTTAAAAAAGGAATTAAACGTTCTGCTTGGCCAAATGCATCTTTACTGTTTGCTTTCACAACCAGTACGTCATTTGAGCCTGTCTCCATAAGGTCATCAACAATGCCTAAGTTATAACCTTTATCAGTTACAACCGACATGCCAATGAGATCTCGCCAATAGAATTCACCTTGCGGTAATTCTGGTAGCTGCGCTGAATCCACAGAAATTTCAACATTGGTATAAGCCATTGCTTGGTCTCTGTCGTTTACTTGCGCAAACTTAGCGATAAAGCCTTTGTTGTGGCGACGCCAGTCGACCACTTCTAAGGATTGCCATTTACCTTGCTGCCCTATCAACCACGGGCTGAAATCGAAGATCCCTTGGGGATCATCAGTAAATGAATGCACCTTAAGCCAGCCCTTTATACCATATGGGGCGCCGAGCTTTCCTACGACAATTATTGATGAGGTGTTCTCTTGACTCATGGTTACACTTACGCCTATTAAGCCGCTTTACGAGCGTCTTTAACTAATTTAGCTACACGATCTGAAAGACCTGCGCCTTGACCTAACCAGTGCTCAACACGTGGTAAATCTAAACGAAGTTTTTCTTCTTGACCTGAAGCGATTGGGTTAAAGAAACCTACTTTCTCGATGAAGCGACCGTCACGCGAGAAACGGCTATCCGCAACCACAATTTGATAGAAAGGGCGTTTTTTAGCGCCACCACGTTGCAAACGAATAGTTACCATACCGTCCTCTAAATAGATTGACTGTTTTCATTAATAAGATTTACTCCCCAGTATGGGGAGCCGGTGAATTGTACGAGTTTTTAGCAACAATGCAAGTAAGAAGTGATGCAAAAAGGCAGTTTAGTAGATTAAACCGTGATCCAAGAAGAAAAAGCATGTGAACAAGCTATTCTGTGCATAGTTTATTCAACAATAAAGAGGCAATTTGCCTCTTTATTGATTGCTTTTTATCTCGTATCGGAGATATTAAAGGTTAAATTATTAAAATTTCGGGCCACCGCCGCCCATCATTCCCGGTGGTAACATCCCTTTCATGCCACGCATCATTTTTTGCATGCCACCTTTGCCTTTCATTTTTTTCATCATTTTTTGCATTTGGGTAAACTGCTTAAGCAGCTTATTGATCTCTTGTACTTGAGTACCCGACCCCGCTGCAATGCGCTTTTTACGCGAACCTTTAATGATCTCTGGGCGTGCACGCTCTTTTTTAGTCATAGAGCTAATAATTGCTTCCATTTGAATAAAGGTTTTATCGCCCATTTGGCCTTTTACTGCATCTGGAATGTTTTGCATGCCTGGCAGTTTATCAAGCATCGACATCATGCCGCCCATATTTTTCATTTGCTTTAATTGATCAGCAAAATCATCCAGTGTAAAACCATCACCTTTAAATACTTTTTTCGCTACTTTTTCTGCCTGCTCTTTATCTACTTTCATCTCGACTTCTTCGATTAATGAAAGTACATCACCCATGCCTAAGATACGTGAGGCGATACGATCAGGGTGGAAAGGTTCAAGTGCGTCAGTACGCTCACCAACACCCATAAACTTAATAGGTTTCCCGGTAATATGACGAATAGATAACGCAGCACCACCACGGGCATCACCGTCTGTTTTAGTTAAAATCACACCGGTTAAAGGCAATGCTTCGTCAAACGCCTTCGCGGTGTTTGCAGCATCTTGACCTGTCATTGCATCAACAACGAATAAAGTCTCGATTGGATTAATTGCACCATGAAGCGCTTTGATTTCATCCATCATGTCATTATCAACATGCAAGCGACCTGCAGTATCAACTAATACCACATCAATAAATTTCTTTTTCGCGTGAGAAATAGCAGCTTGTGCTATATCAACTGGCTTTTGTGAAATGTCACTTGGGAAAAATTCTACATCTACTTCTGTCGCTAATGTTTCTAACTGCTTAATTGCCGCAGGACGGTAAACATCGGCACTCACTACCAGCACAGACTTCTTCTTGCGCTCTTTTAAAAACTTAGCCAGTTTACCCACACTGGTTGTTTTACCAGCACCTTGAAGGCCCGCCATCATCACAACAGCCGGAGGTTGCGCGTTAAGGCTTAGCTCTTCATTAGCTTCACCCATGGCCTTTTCAAGTTCTTCACGAACAATTTTTATAAATACTTGGCCAGGACTTAAGCTTTTAGTAACTTCAATACCAACTGCGCGTTCTTTAACTTGTTTTACAAACTCGCGAACAACAGGCAACGCCACATCGGCTTCTAAAAATGCCATTCGCACTTCACGAAGTGTATCTTTAATGTTGTCTTCAGTTAGGCGGCCACGGCCACTAATATTTTTTAGGGTTTTACCTAATCGTTCTTGGAGGTTCTCAAACATGTAACGGTTCCGAAAAGACGTTTATATCAACTCTATTAATAAGGTCGATGTTATTAAAATTCAATTGAAAATAGTATACCGTAAATGGTGGCATACAATACAGTGCTGAAATGCTGCTTATTGAGTTTCTTTTTACAGGGTCTATGCATTTGCTTTGCTATAAAATACAATGGCCACATAACGAACACGAATTATTTGACTTCAATTAAGTGGCCAAAGCAAAATGCTGATTATTAGTTTAACTATTATTGCCAGTTTATTTTATGTGTTAGCAACGTCTCACGTGCTTTCGCGATTGTTTCACCGTCAGGGGCCGAGCCAAAAAGTTACTATTATACTCAGTACTGTCGCTATTTTGGCGCACATGCTGCTTTTAGTAAATTCGGTATTTAGGGCTGATGGGCAAGATTTAAGTATTGTTAATGTGGCATTACTGACATGCTGGATTATCGTGCTGTGTGTCACCACTGTTTCTTTGAAGTTTCCCGCAACCTTGTTACTACCTGTTGTTTATGGCTTTGCTGCGCTTTTAACCATTTCTAGCTTATTTATCCCTCATCACGTTTTACTTCATAGCATTAATGTAGAGCTTGCGTTAGTTGCGCATATTTCACTGTCGTTATTAGCCTACTGTATCTTAATTATTGCCACCCTTTACGGCGTGCAATTTTACTTTATTGATAAACGTTTGAAACGTAAAGATTTAGCAATAGTACATAGCCATTTACCGCCACTAATGGTGGTAGAGCGTCAACTTTATCAACTATTAAATTTAGGCACAGTATTATTAAGCGTGGCGCTGATTACAGGGTTTGTATTTCTTGATGGCATGTTTGCCAAAGAGTTTATTCATAAAACAATCTTATCTTTAGTTGCTTGGGCTATTTTTGCTACGATTGCCGTTGGCCATGTTAAACGAGGTTGGCGGGGGAAAATGGTGGTAGTGAGTATTATGATTGCCGCATTTACACTCACACTCGCTTATTTTGGCAGCCGTTTTATACAAGAAGTGGTTCTAAATAAGTTTTAACTTGACTCTGAAAGCTCACTCTAGCTTAATACACATTGGTTTATAAAAAAAGGATCCATCGTTGGACGACATATCGACAAGTACGCTGTTTATCATTTTAGGTTTATTGGTACTTTTTTCTGCTTACTTCTCCGGGTCAGAAACCGGAATCATGTCAATCAACCGTATTCGTTTACGACACCTCGCTAAAGAGAATCATCGTGCTGCGAAACGCGTTAGTAAATTACTCAGTCGACCAGACAGGTTGATAGGTCTTATCCTTATTGGTAATAACCTTGTCAATATTGCGGCTGCCCAAGTTGCCACCATTATTGGTATTCGTTTGTATGGTGATTTAGGTATTGCTATAGCAACAGGTGCATTAACACTTGTGGTGCTGATTTTCGCTGAAGTAACGCCAAAAACACTGGCCGCCCTCTATCCTGAGCGAGTCGCTTTTCCAAGTTCGGTGATACTCAAAGGGTTACTAAAAATTCTCTTCCCATTTGTTGTCGTTGTTAACTGGATGACCAATGGTATATTGCGCTTATTTGGTATTAGCGCTGCACAAATAGATGAGCACAGCATGAGTAAGGAAGAATTAAAAACCGTGCTTAACGAATCTGGAGCGCTGATCCCCGCGCGCCACCAAAGTATGCTGACCTCAATTTTAGATTTAGAACAGGTTACCGTTGAAGATATTATGATACCCCGCAATGAAATTGTGGCGATTGATATCAACGATGACTGGAAAATAATTAGTAAGCAGCTTACTCATGCTCAACATACTCGCGTGCTTTTATACCGCGACAATATAGATGATGCAGTAGGCTTTATTCACTCTCGTGATGCATTGCGTCTTCTTACTAAAGAGCAATTCGATAAACCTTCGCTACTGCGCGCTGTACGTGAAATTTACTTTATTCCTGAGGGAACGTCGCTTAATACCCAACTACTGAAGTTTCAGTTATCAAAAGAACGAATTGGTATTGTTGTTGATGAATATGGCGATATCCAAGGCTTAGTTACCCTAGAAGATATTCTTGAAGAGGTTGTGGGCGATTTCACTACTACTCAAACCCGCACACCAAGTGAAGAAGTAACCACACAGAACGATGGCTCTTACATTGTTGATGGTGGTGCTAACGTTCGCGACTTAAATAAAGAGATGGGCTGGGAATTCCCATTAGATGGCCCTAAAACTTTAAGTGGCCTGATTGTTGAATATTTGGAAGATATTCCTGATGCTAACTTAAGTATTCGTATTGCGGGTTACCCAGTTGAAGTGCTTGAAATAAAAGAAAACATGATTAAACAAGTTAAAATTCAACCAAAAAAACGTAAAAAATAAACCAATAAAAAAGGAGCCTGCTGGCTCCTTTTTAATCTAATCTAAAAGAACAATCGCTCTAACCAACCTTTATCTAAATCATCTTCGCAGCGTCTTAGCTGTGCGCCATAACGGCTTGCCCGATATTTTACTTTATTGGCAACGCTCATTAGCCATTTTTTCTTACGATAGGTGCCTCGTTTATAACCGCCCCATCCCTCATGATAATTTAAATACTGTGCGTAAGCGTCCCACTTAGACACACCATTAACTTTATGGGTTTTATAAACAAACCACGCCATAAAATCAATCGCATCTTCAAATTCGTCTCTGTCGGCGCCACTGTTACCTGTTTCACGAATATAATCAGACCAAGTAGGCGTTTTAGCTTGAGAATAGCCATAGGCATCGCTTGCACGACCAGTAGGGATTATCCATAAGAAGTATTCCATAGGCGGTGCTGCATCGTGGCGAAAAGAACTTTCTTGATACATCATGCTCATTAACACATGTTTTGGGGAGCCCCACTTTTCCTGCGCGTCTTTGGCATCAAAATACCAGTCAGATTTCTCTTCGAAAATTTTACAAATATCTTCTGGTTGCTTTGGGGGAGCTGTTGCACACCCAGCTATAGTGAGCAGCAAAGATAAGGTAATAATATTTTTTTTCATTTTTTAAGATCTCACTGAACTTTTTAAAAAAGTGTGGGTCTGAATCTATGAATGCAGCAGTACAGCATTGTTTCATCCCTAAAGAATATTTACGCAGCTACTATGAGCTGCGTTTTTTTTGCCTGCTACTTACTTGGGTCTGTTGACCTTTCAAGGTTGCATTTGCAGCAGTTTGTTTGGTATTTAGGCAAGGCAAAGCCTATGTGGTGTGGTTTTTCCCCATAAATAGGCGATAACGCAGCATCAATGCCAAACAGGTGCTGCCCTTCGAGTTCTGCCTAGGAGCGATTTACTCTTTGTTGCCTACATGGATGTAGGTAAGGAGCGTGAGCAGGACGCGGAAGCTTTGCTCGGTTTTTACTTAGCCCACTAGGTTACAAACCTCGCGCCGCGATTAAACCGCTCCTAGTTTGAACAAATTGTAATCCGCAAAGGTCAACAGACCCTGAAATACGTATCTAAGAACGCGGTAAATGATTGTTTATCAGCTTGTTCAATTGCCTTTTGGGCTTGGTACGACTCTGCAGCTTGTTGCTCTAGCCACGATTTTGAAAATTCAGTATAACTTGCTGTTTCATGGCTTTGTTTGTACTTCTGAGCAAGTGACAGTGCAAAGTGGCCATTATCTAACCCTGATGCTTTTAACTGCTCAACATAACGACCAGAATACGTTAATGCCGGATCATGAATCCAAGTCGCCATGCGCTTAATGGTGTTTGAGTAGTAGTCAACATCGTAAGCAATATCCATCCACTGAGCAACATCACTCAACTGACTAAATATTTCATCACCCCAAGATTCTAGGCTGCGCTGCTCATTATTAAAATTAAGCATCAAGCCTTGTTCTCTACCTTGGTTAACCACCGTATCAAGATTTTCAGTGCTACGAGTTTGCTCTTGCCAATCCATAGGCGCTGAATCTTTTAATAAACAATAAGTTAAAAACACATCTAAAAAGTGTATTTGCTCTAAGTCAATGCCAACTTCACTAAACGGGTTAACATCCAATGCACGAATTTCAATATATTCTATACCCGCTCTTAGCAATGCATCGGTGGGCGTTTCACCATTTTTTGCATTACGTTTAGGACGAATTGGCGAGTAAAACTCGTTCTCTATTTGCAAAATGTTTTTATTTAATTGCTTTGGCGTAGCACTGGTGTAATCGTCAATACTGCCGTAAATATCTGAAGGTGTATTTATGGCTTTTTTAAGTCCTGCAACATATTCATCTAATGAGTTATACATTACCCGTAACGACGATTGTGCGCTATTGGTATAGCCTAAGTTGCCTAAACGCAATGCGGTACCCACTTCCAAATATAAAGTGCCTTTACCGAGTTTTTTAAACGGTAAGTCGCTTTTACGCCCTTGTAAAAAAGAGCTACATAATGCCGGTGATGCGCCAAACATGTAGCTAATTAACCACAGTTCGCGTTTAAAGTTACGAATTAACGCCAAATAACTATCCGATATAAAATCTTCAAGTTTCGCATTACTTTGCTTTAATGAGTGCAGTGACTGCCATAGCGTTTGTGGAAAAGAAATATTGAAATGCACGCCTGCAATCGCTTGCATCATACTGCCGTAACGATTCTTCAAGCCTTCGCGATATAGGGTTTTCATTTTACCGACATTAGAGTCGCCAAATTGTGCCAATACAATATCGTCTTGATGATTTATAAAGCACGGCATACTAATTGGCCACAACAATTCATCGCCCATATGTTCTAGGGTGAACTTTTGTAAATCTTTTAGCTGCTGTAAGGTTTGCGTTGATGACTCGCTAACCGGTGTAATGAACTCAAGTAAAGACTCAGAAAAATCAGTGGTAATATGCCCATTGGTGAGCGCACAGCCCACACCTTGAGGATGAGCCTGTTTTGAAATGGAACCATCGTGATTAATTCTTAATGATTCTCTCTCAATTCCGCGCATAATGCCTTTAATAGCCTGTTGATTATCTGCATTAGATAGCGCGTTGAGCGTGTTCTTTAAATTATAAGTTGTCAAAAAAAAGTTTCCTCGAGCCAAGTGGCTTAATCATGAGGTTATGGGGTCTTTTTACCTTTACTCAAGATTAAACAATGAAAAAACTATATGAATTTATTAGATATAGTTTTTGCTGGATTTTAAACACGCTTTGTTTCACGCTAGAAAAGACAATCTTGCCATTGCCACCACGAATATACAATTTCTTTTACATATTATTTGCCATACCCCCCCGCTGACAACATGGCGTTTTAAAACACTTTGATAAGATAGAGTTAAACCCTAAAAATTTGTCATAACTGAAAAATTCAATTAAGCTTAATATTGATAAAGATCATATAAATATCAAAAAAAATGTCTTATTCCTGCTATTTTACACATATCACTAACGTACATTAGTTTTAGTAATTACAATAGCCGCCATAATAAAGAATGATAAAGAGTCACTATGCGTCGTAATCAAAGCTTAATAGATGAAGAAGTTAACTTCGAAGAACACCAAGAGTTGGTTTCAACCACTGACTTACGCGGTGTTATTACTTATGCCAATCATGAGTTTTGTAGTATCGCAGGCTACGAGATGGATGAACTGATAAATAAAAATCACAATATCGTTCGCCACCCTGATATGCCAAAAGCTGCATTTAAAGAAATGTGGGACACTTTAAAACAAGGCCATTCGTGGCGTGGCGCGGTAAAAAACTTATGTAAGGACGGCCGCTATTATTGGGTTGATGCATTTGTAACGCCTATTTTTGAGCATGGCCAACTTATTGGTTATCAGTCTGTACGAATAAAATTAGAGCAACGCGCAAAACGCAGAGCGCAAAAGCTCTATGCCAAAATTAACGCTAATAAATCATTATTCAGCTGGCGCGAACGCACATCATTAAGACAAGGTTTGAGCATTGCGGGTATTTTAATTTGGTTAGCCAGTGTCGCAATGTGGGGCTCTCTTTCGCTTGCCGCGATTAACTTATTAGTATGTATTGTTATTTTAGTTTTAAATTATGATGAGCTGGTAATCACACCTGCAACCCTCAAACAACAAAAAAACCAAGCAGACTCTGTATCTCGTTATGTGTATAGTGGCTCGCACCCACACAGCATTAGTGATTATAGAGAGCAGATGCTCAGTGCTAAATTAAGAACGGTACTAGGGCGGGTAAAAGATTCAACCATGAGTTTTAATACGATTGCCCAAGGGTTAGATCAACAATCGACGTTGACCGAGCAAGGTATTTCTTCTCAAGGCACTCAGCTAGAACAAATTGCTTCAGCCATGTCACAAATGAGTACCACGATTGGTGAAATCTCTAATAATACCAATAACACGGCTGATAAAGTGGGCATTACTTATCAAAGCTGCTCTGATATCAAGAATCATATTGCAGATAACAGTAAAATGGTGTCTGACTTAGCTGTACAAGTTGAGCAAGCGGCCGCCACAGCAACGGGGCTTGCCTCTGAAGCGGATAAAATTGGCCAAGTCATGAGTGAAATAGAAGGGATTGCTGAACAAACTAACTTATTGGCACTCAATGCGGCTATTGAAGCGGCACGCGCCGGTGAGCATGGGCGAGGTTTTGCAGTCGTTGCCGATGAAGTAAGAGCGCTGTCGTCACGAACTCAAAACGCCACGGCACAAATTCATAGCTCAATTAAAGAAATTCAAGATACCTTGTTTAGCTGGTCTAAAATCATGCAGAGCACAAAACAACAAGCCGATGACTGTGTTAATACAACAGGACAAACACAACAAGAGCTTGATAGTATTTTTATTCAAATTAGTGAAATTTCACAGCTCGCCACGGATATTTCAGCCGCAGCAGAACAGCAACAGGTTGTAAGTAAAGACATTGGTAGCAATGTTGAAAAGATTAAAGGCTTAGGGGATGACAATTTACAATTGAGTTTTAGCGTAGCACGTGGTGCGGCTGAACTAGTGGAAGGCTCAAGAAAAGTGAATGATTTATTACTGACTTTTAAAGTTTAACAAACGCCCTAAAATAGAAACAAAAAAGCCGCTGTGAACAGCGGCTTTTTGCTGTGCTCAGATTATCGACTCGTAAACACTAAGCCGTCTTCGTTAGCATCAATGACAATGATACAACCTGGTTGAAATTCATTATTAAGCAGTTGTTGTGCTAATGGATTTTCAATGGTTTGCTGTATTGCCCGTTTAAGTGGACGAGCGCCATAGACAGGATCAAAGCCACTGGCAGCAATTCGCTCAAGAGCAGCATCTGTCAACTCAAGTAAATACCCCATCTCTGTCAATCGTTGACGTAATTTGCTTAACTGAATATCTGCAATTTCTTTAATATGACTATGTGAAAGTGGGTGAAATACCACAGTTTCATCAATACGGTTAATGAACTCGGGTCTAAATTCATTATGTAAAACACCCATAACTTTTGCTTTAAGCTCGTCATAATCATTACTTCCCGCTTGCTCTTGAATGATATCTGAGCCCAAGTTGGAGGTCATAATGATAACCGTGTTTTTAAAATCAACCGTACGCCCTTGGCCATCCGTTAAACGACCGTCATCAAGGACTTGTAATAAAATATTAAACACATCTGGATGCGCTTTTTCTATTTCATCAAGCAAAATAACCGAATAAGGTTTACGACGAACAGCTTCGGTTAAATAACCTCCTTCTTCGTAACCGACGTACCCTGGAGGCGCACCGACTAGACGTGCGACTGAGTGTTTTTCCATAAACTCAGACATATCTATACGCACCATGGCACTTTCGGTATCAAACATATAGCCTGCTAGTGCCTTGGTAAGTTCTGTTTTACCAACCCCTGTAGGCCCTAAAAATAAGAACGAGCCAATTGGACGATTGGGATCAGCAAGCCCTGCACGCGAACGACGAATGGCATTAGCCACCGCAACGACGGCCTCATCTTGACCAATGACTTTGTTATGTAACTGCTCTTCCATTTGTAATAGTTTTTCACGTTCACCTTGGAGCATACGCGCCACTGGGATCCCGGTCCAACGTGATAAAATTTCTGCAATTTCATCTTCGCCCACCTGATTTTTAAGCAAGCTCATTTCTTGCATTTCTGCTTGTGATGCTAAATCGAGTTTGCGCTCAAGCTCAGGTATACGTCCATATTGCAGTTCAGACATACGCTGCAAGTCACTTGCTCTGCGAGCCACTTCTAAATCAAGTCGTGCCTGCTCTAGCTCAGCTTTAATAACCTGCGTGCCTTGTAAAGACGCTTTTTCTGCATTCCATACTTCATCTAGTTCACGGTATTGCCCTTCAAGCTCAGTGATCAGCTCGAGCATTTCTGTACGGCGCTTTTGACTTGCTTCATCTTTCTCTTTGGCCAATGCGTTATCTTCAATTTTTAATTGGATAATGCGACGCTCTAATTTATCTAAAGCTTCTGGCTTTGAATCAATTTGCAAGCGAATAGAAGAGCCCGCTTCGTCAATTAAATCGATTGCTTTATCGGGTAATTGGCGATCACTAATATAACGATGCGATAACTGCGCTGCGGCAACGATTGCAGGGTCGGTGATCTCCACTGAATGGTGTAACTCGTAACGCTCTTTCAAGCCACGCAGAATAGCAATGGTGTCTTCTACTGAAGGTTCTTCTATTAATACCTTTTGGAACCGGCGCTCAAGCGCAGCATCTTTTTCAATGTATTTACGGTATTCATCTAAAGTGGTTGCGCCTACGCAATGAAGTTCACCGCGTGCTAAAGCAGGTTTTAACATGTTACCCGCATCCATAGCGCCATCACTTTTACCAGCACCAACAATGGTATGAATTTCATCAATAAATAAAATAACTTGGCCTTCTTCTTTAGCCAACTCATTAAGTACTGATTTTAAACGCTCTTCAAATTCACCTCGGTATTTTGCACCAGCAACTAATGCGCCTAAATCAAGTGATAATACGCGCTTGTTTTTTAAGCCCTCAGGCACTTCACCATTAATAATACGCTGTGCAAGCCCTTCAGCTATGGCTGTTTTACCCACCCCTGGCTCACCAATTAACACAGGGTTATTTTTGGAACGGCGTTGTAATACTTGTATAGTGCGGCGAATTTCATCATCACGACCGATTACAGGGTCAAGCTTACCTTGCTCTGCACGCTCAGTTAAATCGATGGTGTACTTTTCAAGTGCTTGACGTGTTTCTTCCGCATTAGGATCGTCAACTTTTTGACCACCACGAATCGCTTCAATTGCCGTTTCAACCTTACTCGCAGTAATGTTAAGTGCTTTAAAAACACTGCCAAGCGGGCCTTTATCTTCACACGCAACTAATACAAACAACTCACTTGAAATGTATTTATCTTTACGTTTTTGGGCGTACTTATCACATAAGTTTATCAGTGAAACCATGTTATTTGACAACTGTACATCGCCACCAACACCTTCCACTTTAAATAACTTTTCTATCTCTTGTGATAACTTAGTGTTGAGTTCATCAACGCTGATGCTCATTTGTGCAAATAGTGCACGCACACTTGAGCCGCTTTGTTTTAACAAAGCGTACATTAGATGCACAGGTTCAATAAATTGATGATCGCGACCTAGGGCTAATGATTGCGCATCTGAAAGCGCAGACTGAAATTTACTTGTAAATCTATCTAAACGCATGGGGGTTTACCTATAAAAAAAAGAATTACTTAATAGATGGGTATATTAGCGGGTTTGATCAAGGTATTAAGGGAAAAATAATCACCTAATGATTATTTACTTGCGCCAGATCAAACTTGCCATACGACCGGTTTGGCCATCGCGCCGATAAGAAAAAAACAAGTTCGCTTGAGAAACCGTGCAATGCTCACCCCCGCTAATGTTTATAACGCCCTGTTGATTAAGTAAAATAGTTGCTATTAGATAAATATCAGCTAAATACTTTTCATTATTTTGAGCTTTGAACGCGCTGTGCATTAGGGGGTTATTTGCTGTAAATAACTCGACTACCTCTTGACCGACATGAAATTGATTAGCCCCTATTGCAGGACCTAACCAAGCATGTATATTCGCCGAGGCATTTTTAAAACATGCCAGCGCATTGTTTATCACCCCTTGCTCTAACCCTCGCCAACCGGCATGAATTGCGGCTACTTCTTGCCCGTCACTCGATGAGAGTAAAATAGGTAAACAATCAGCGGTCATTATGGCTAAAGGTTGATTGCGTAATTGCGTATATAACGCATCGCCTGTGAGTATTTGATTGGGGTCAAATCGCTCGTCCACTGTAACTACATCAGCGCTATGAACCTGATTTAACCAAATTGCCGGTTTAGGCAAATGAGCATTTACACGTGCTCTGTTATTTAATACATCTTGGCTGTTATC
This sequence comes from Pseudoalteromonas sp. APC 3694, assembly GCF_030407565.1. NCBI lineage: Bacteria > Pseudomonadati > Pseudomonadota > Gammaproteobacteria > Alteromonadales > Pseudoalteromonadaceae > Pseudoalteromonas > Pseudoalteromonas sp. APC 3694. Next base: position 116,470 of record NZ_JASDDE010000002.1, on the reverse strand, counting down.
ACCTACATGCAACCCTAAATTCAAACTACCGAATGGAGGCTGAGATACGCCCCCTTCACGTGTAGTACTCAATGTATCTACACCATGAAGAGATTGCCATGTAGCTGATAAGCCAAACATTGTTAACTCGCTATATCAGGGTTTGCTTTTGTGTCTTCGCGCAATGCTTGAGTCATTTGGACCATATCATCAGGGATAGGCGCTTGCCAGGTCATCATTTCACCGGTGATTGGATGCGCAATACTTAATTTAACGGCATGAAGCGCTTGGCGTTTAAAGCTACGCAGTAACTCAAATAACTCAGGCGTTGCCCCTTTTGGTGGACGAGGACGACCGCCATAAGATTGATCGCCAATTAATGGATGGTTTAAGTACGCCATATGCACACGAATTTGGTGTGTACGCCCTGTTTCAAGACGTAAACGCAAACGTGTATGGGCGCGGAATTTTTCGGCAACACGGTAATGCGTAATAGCTGGTTTACCCATTTCATGAACTGCCATATGCGTACGTTGTGTAGCATGACGACCAATTGGTTTTTCAACCATACCACCGGCTGTCATAGTGCCATTACATAACGCTTCATATTCACGTGTGAAGTTTTCGCGCTTTTGCAGTGCTTTAACTAAATGTGTTTGTGCCTGAATCGTTTTAGCGACAACCATTAAACCTGTTGTATCTTTGTCTAAACGATGCACAATACCCGCTCGTGGCACATTAATAATTTCTGGGTAGTAGTGTAATAAAGCATTTAACACCGTACCGTCAGGGTTACCTGCGCCAGGATGAACCACTAATCCCATTGGTTTGTTGATCACTAAAATATCATCGTCTTCATAAACGATGTTTAATTTGATATCTTGTGCTTCGTATTCACGAGGTGCTTCTATTGTTGTTTCAACAGCTACAACTTCACCACCGAGTAGTTTTTCACGCGGGGTGTTGAAAATTTCACCATCAACGGTGATTTTATCATCTAAAATCCACGTTTTTATCCGTGATCGTGAATAATCAGGGAACAATTGTGCTAATACTTGGTCTAGACGTTTACCACCTAAGTCTGTTGGGACCTCGGCTTGGAGAGATATTTGCTCTGACATTAGTAACTTTACCCAATTTACCAGTGCAAGCTTTGCTTGACTGGGTTAGAATCGCTTTTAATAAAAGCATAACATAATACGCATAGTTTACTCGGTTTTACCCACTTGGCCTAGCCGAAGACATCGAAGGTAACAAATAAAATGATAAATAAAATAGGGAAACGTGCATTCGCCATTGTTTTTTCAGTTTCAATGCTTAGTTTAGGGGCCTGCTCGTCTGCACCTGACCAAGAAGATATTCAACGCGTACCCAACAGATCGGCACAAGCACTATACGAAGATGCAAAACAAACGCTTGATTCTGGTTTATACGCTCGTGCAATTGAGTTATTAACGGCAATTGACTCTCGCTATCCGTTTGGTCCGTTTTCAAAACAAGTCCAAATGGATTTAGTGTATGCACATTACCAATCAGGTAATACAGAGCAAGCACTTGCTACAATCGACCGTTTTATTCGCTTAAACCCAAACCACAAAGATTTAGATTACATGTACTACATGCGTGGCTTGGTTAATATTAAGGCGGATAAAAATGCTTTCCAAGAATACTTTGGTGTAGACAGAGCCGACAGAGATGCTAAACGCACCCGTGTTGCTTATACCGACTTATCAACTTTGGTTAAACGTTTTCCAGAAAGTGATTATGCGCCAGAAGCAAAACGTCGTTTAGTTTGGTTATTAAACCGCATGGCACGTTATGAGCTAAAAGTGGCAACTTACTATTACGAACGTGAAGCCTATTTAGCAGCCGCAAATCGTGGTAAATATGTGGTAGAGCACTACTCACAAAGTAGTTATCTTGATGCGGCACTCGCCATGATGAAAAAAAGTTACGAGAAGCTTGGCTTGACTGAACTAAGTCAGCATGCAGAGCAAACGCGTAAATTTAATAGCAGAAATAAATAACACGAAAAAGGCGCTAGTTATAAAATTAGCGCCTTTTTTTACGAGGTTTACTCGACTATATAGCCTCTTCATCCTCTTCTGCAGTACGAATTCGAACCACACGTTCTACGTCAGTGACAAATATTTTACCATCACCAATTTTGCCTGTTTGTGCTGTTTTAACAATAACATCAATAGCACGTTCTACGTCTTCATCACCGAGCACAATATCTAGTTTTACTTTAGGTAAAAAGTCAACCATGTACTCAGCACCACGGTATAGCTCTGTGTGGCCTTTTTGACGCCCAAACCCTTTTACTTCACTTACTGTCATACCCGTAATGCCTACATCAGATAATGCTTCACGCACATCATCGAGCTTAAACGGTTTAATGATTGCTTCTATTTTTTTCATAGTAATTACTTTTGAAAGCTTCAGTTGCCTCGATTTTAGACAATCATGAGGTTCATAGCAAACAAAGCGATTGAATTACGGTGATAAAACAATCTGTCATGCTATGATTATGCTAATAAAAATAGCTATACTAAAACAATAAGTAACCTACGGGATCAATATGAAAAAAATACAATACGGATTCACTTTACTAGAGCTGATGGTGACTGTGGCTATTGTAGGCATTATTGCCACAATTGCACTTTGGAATAGCAGCGATATGCTAGAAGAAAATAGAGCTGAGAACTTTTTGTTGGAGTTAAAAAGAAATATTAGCTATGCACGCTCTCAAGCAGCAAGTACAGATGAAATAGTCATTGTGTGTCCTGTTCCCAGTGCAAAAAATCTTGGCACTTCCAATCTCACATGTAAAAGTGGGTGGGGTTCAACTAATACTGTGATCTTATTTATAGATGCTAATAATAATGGTAGCTATGATACTGAGAATGATAGCCTACTACGCGTAATGTCGGATGTGTCTTCTAATGACAAAATAAAATTCACGGGTGATAGCTATCTTCGTTTTGATACTAGCGGACGAATTACAACAAATCTTATCGACCCAGAAGTTGATGAGTTGACCGGTTTTATTTATTGTCCTAATAGTGATAACAAAAGCAATAAAGCACTTAGCGTATCTGTCTCTGGTACAGCTTTTTATCTTGGTGATACTGACGAAACGTGCGACTAAAAAACATACAAACTTATCTTGTCATATTTGTATCATTTACTAGACTGAGTTAATCATTTATTAACTCAGGTCTTCAAGGATGAGATTATCAATATCAAAAAACAAGGGAGTGACACTTCTCGAATTAATGGTATCAATTGCTGTTGTCAGTGTAATCAGTCAATTATCGATGTGGTTTTATCCAGACTTCTTGGCTAAAAACCGATTAGATAACCATGTGAATCTGCTACACCGAAATATAAATTACGGCCGCCTTTACGCAATTGAAAATGCTACTTACGTCACGCTTTGCGCACTAAAAAACAACCAATGCACAAAAGACGAATGGGATGGTCAAATGTCACTGTTTATCGACAAAGATAAATCAACGACTCTAGATGATGATGAACTACTCTTAAGCACTTTCGAGGATGTTCATGATGCTGATACTTTAGAGTATCCGCGCAACGCCATTACATTTCGTCCAGATGGTTCTTTAAATGGTTTTCAAAATGGGACTTTTATATATTGCCCCAATAGCAATAAAGCCAATCTCGAAGGATTGGCTTTATCTGTAAGTCAAACGGGTAGAATTCGCATCAAATCAACTGATAAATGCCAAGAAGAATAACCTTAATTACCTTCCCCAGCAGTAGTCAATATCTTCCCCGTCGTTTGTTTTAGCGCCTTTAGCACCTTTAAGACCTGTATCAGTTATGAAAAGCTCAGTGCAATCACCATCTCCTTTTACTGGCCCTGCCACAGGTTTTGCAATGATTGTAAAAGCATTCTTATTCGTCACTTTAATCGTTAATTCAAAATGTTTATTCTCGGTTTTGTCTTGCAACCCTAAATCAGTAAATGTCTCTGTATATTCCCTATTATCCACAAAATACTGCTCCTCCTTGTTTGCAGCATCTAACAATGCTGCAACTGCCTCTGCACGTGAGGCACGTTTTACATATTCTGTATAATTAGGCAGTGCTATTGAGGCTAAAATCCCTACAATAGCTACAGCTATCATTAGCTCAATCAAGGTAAAACCACGTTGTTTTTTTATCATTTCGGCCGCCTTAATCTTATTCGTTCTGTATATTTTCATCATTTTCTTCGCGTTTATATATATACGTTTGCTGTGTTTTAAAACCAAACCCTAATGTTTCATCTTTTACAAGTTGTATTTTATCGTCTACAACTTTTAATCCTGGCCCTGTAATTTCAAGTGGTTCCAGCGGGTTTTTAGCATTATCACCTTTTATGCCCGGTCCAATTAAATAGAATTGGCTTTTAGGTACTTTTGAAGAATCATCATCGCACTTTCCATTACCATCGCTATCGGCGCAAGTAGAACCAAAATAAAGCTGTGGTGTATCAGGTACTTCAGTACTAGTTGCAAACTTTAAATCATCATAAACTTTAGTACCGTAATGTAAATGAAAAGCATAAAGTGAGCCGCCGCCGCCACTGAGCGAGCATTGGTTTTTAGTCGATGACTCTGAAGCAGGTGTGAAAGATGTAAAATATGCAACGCCACCAATTACTGTTGCAGCCGCTAATGATTTTTCCCCTGCAGCTAATCTATATCGCCACCCTTTAAACTCTGCCCCAAGCTTTGCTTCTAATTCAATAAAGCCAGTTACGTTATTTAACGCCTTACCAAATGGATCATCATTCATTACCATTAAATTATCTGGTTTTATTACGTCTGGTTTTTTATCTGAAAATAATTGTGTAACTGTATTTTCATCTCTTATCATAAACAACTGATCTGCTGTTTCAGCATCATTAGGGTTTGTTCTTTTCCCACTGCCGATAACAATTGCATCAAATGGGGTGTCTAGTCTAGTGGTAACACCTCCCTTTATTGTCACTTTACTAAATAGCGTTCGTGCAACCATTGGTTTGTAAAAAAAACGCCTATCAACACTCCCGCCTAGCTCAGCCAATTTATGGTGATTAAAAGCTCCTTTCTTATCGCCCGGCATATCTATACGCCAGATATCACCTCCTGTATCTGCAGCATATATTCTGTCGATATAACCATCATAATCAGAATCTAGTAGAGTTATATCTGCAGCAATACTATGTTTTCCTTTAAAATTATTATTATCTAGTAATGACCAAAGCTTAGTACCTGTATTTGCGTCAACAATATAAATATTATTACCTACAGAGTCAGCCTCTGAGCTAGTATCTTTATTTGTGTCATAACCACCACCAAAAACCAGTACTGGTTTATCACCAAAAGCTTTTATAAATGCCACTTGCGGCTTTGACCAAGTTTGACCCAGTTTTGTGAAGTCTCCTTCACCGCCTTGAATTGTCCATTTTAACTTAGGGTTATCTGGGTCAGTAATATTAAAGCCGTAATAGTTTCTTCCACCACGTCGCATGCCAGCAAAAGCCCATACATTATCTCCTTTTGTCGCATCTACAATACCATCGTTAACGTTATCACTATTGAGACTTTCATTTTTGGAATACACGCTAATAGGCCCATCCATGCCATATTGCTTACCAGATTCTGCTTTTCTTAATGATTTAATTATTTTAAAAAGTACAGACGGTATAAACGCCCAACTTTCTTTAACTTCATTATTTACATCGTCATCTTTAAACATATGTAAAAAGCCAGCATTAGTACCAATCAGTATACGTATATCATTATTACCATAATCTATTGCTACAGGCCTAGAGTGTAAGGGATCACCAAAGATATCATTACGCTGTTCGCTTTCAGGATTCTTATTATCAACATCAACCCCACGCGCCCAATTAATCGTATTTTCAAGCTCAGACTTATCAATTAAGAAAGCACTAGCTGCCTGGCTTTCACCCATAGCATCAATAATACTGTCGGCCTTAAAAAAGCCGATATCCGTTAGCACTTTACGATCTTTATCCTTTATAGTTGCCAGCATTGCATTAACGCCACCATTTTTTACCGAATTACCATCTGCAGAATTATTAACAGACCAAAAGGTTTTTGCATCCTTACTAATTAATCCATCTTCATTGAGTGCTAACTTTAACGATGAATCAATAATTTTTCCGTCTGATACTTTTAATTTTTTTAAATTACCTCGCCAACGTGTACTTTTATCTGGATAAAACATAGCAAAATAGATTGCATCTCGACTTCGAGTTTGATCTACGTTATTACTGGCCACTGATGGAGAAATGAAAGTACTATTTTCTTCTCTAATTTGTGAAATTGTATTTTTAAGTGCAGAAGAAAGGGCTGCTGCTGATTTAGCTTCAAAATAATCCCCACCACCAACTTCAGCTGCTTCTTCTAAAAGTTTGAGCGCATTTTCACCCATTCCATCACCAAAACCTATAGTAAAAAGCCTACCCGTATCAATCACCTCAGAGGTCTGAGGATATAAATCAACAGATATAGTCTCTGTACCATATAAAATTTTGGCTAACGCTACTAAATAACTTTTATAGCTCCCAAATGAACTCGAATTAGCTCCAAATATACCTTTATATTCTTTATTTATACTTCCATCAGCTTCATCATCATTTTGAGGTTCACCGTCTGTTATAAGAATAATATTAATAGAGTTATCACAGCGCAGTGGAGTTCCTTGATCTTGTTTAAAAGGTGATATGTACTTGCTATTTTCATCAATGCTTTTATCTCTGCCGTTAACCCTTCTCGCAAACTTAAGATTTTGTCCTGTGATGTATAAATATGCCTCCCACAAAGTTTCTGTTAATGGAGTTGAACCATACGCAGGTAGCTCATTGATTTTATTAATCAGTATATTTTCATTTGCACCTATTCTAGCAAGCACATAGCCGCCACCGGGTTCATTACCTGCGTTATAATTAAAACGCATTAAACCAAAGTCAATATCACTGTTGTCATTTATTAAACCTTTTACAGCTCTTTTTGCAACCTCAAGCCTTGTCCCACCTTCAACTTCATCAACACAACTTGGTTGATAATTGGGGTTGTAACTACCTCCAATGTTTATGTAACATTGTTGATTATATTCACTATAGCTGCTTTTACTTTCATAGCACTGCCCTAGTTCCACATATACATCACGCCATAAAAGCCCAAAGAAGTAACTTTCTCTTTCCTTTATATAACATCGCTCTCTTGTGCCTGCTGATGTAACTTCCTCGTCCATACTTCCTGACGTATCAAAAATAAAAAGAACTCTTGGTTTTTCATCGAATTTTACATCTTTATTTACGTAAATCTCAATATCCTCAGCGTATGCATGCATATTAATTACTGATGTAAATAATAAAACTAGTGCTATATAAAGTTTAAATTTCATCTTAAATCCCCTTACCCGTACTGGCCATCTCTTGAGCTATACCAGTAACTATGGTTAGTTGATGCTTGCTTTTAGAGCCATATTCTATCGTAGTAGATACTTGAACCATATTGCATGAAACACCCGCTGTAAAACTATAACTACGAGGACAATTAAGCTCTAAGGAACCATGATTCATGTTCGTCATTATGCTTTTCATTTCGTGCCCAGGCTCTGTAATGTCCTTCTCTGGTATAATTATTTTATTACCATCACCATCAAGCTTACCCGAATCTGTAGCGATCTCATCTGGAGTAAGAAAAAAGTCACTATCAGCACCCTTTTTAGCTTCTGACGCAATCACTCTTAGCACTTCACCAATTAGTTGATTTTCTGCAACTTCTCGCTCTTGGGCTGCGTTGGTAATTTTAATATCAATCGTACTGCTACTCATAAGAGTGACAGCAATACCAGTTACGGCTATTACCATTATTAATGCTGTGATAAGCACGACACCTTGCTGCTTAGTTGGTAAAGACTTTAGATTTTCCATAAATTACCTCCAACATTACTTAAACGAATAGTTGTAGTAAAAACTGTTCTTCTATAGTTATCATTAAAATTTAATTCTCGCTTTCCAGCTCCCTCACCTAAAGTATATTTTTGGTTTTTGAGTTTTATTCCTGGGTCTGGTTGAAGTGCACGGATTAATAAAAAAACTTGCACCGTTAATATACCTCTGCGGTTTTCCCATTCAGCAGCAGTAATTGTGCTGGGGCTTTTGTAAGTATCAACTCGACTATCACTGTTCGTGTCTAATCCAAACAAAAAACGCATATTTTCGACTCCTTCCATTATCGTTTCAGAGGTCATTTTTCCATTAACTAATCGTTTTCGTCTTAATGCGGGAACTTTTATTTTTTGATTATTTACTAAATACTCTTCTTCTTTAATGTAATAAACATGATGACTGTATGGCCAAATAGTTGCATTGATATTTGTTGGGGTATGTTTACCGGTTACAAAACTTGCTTGTTCTTGTTCTGCGATAAAATAATTTATTTTATCGCTTGTTATATTAGTGCCTGCAACAGCATCATATTGAGGATCACCTTGTAAAAACTTGAGCTGAAGAATATCGGTCTCTTTATCATTAGCAGGAATAATGCCATCGTTAATGCAATTTAGGTTATCTTTACTGGTAGTCGTTTTTGCGTAAATAGTACGAAAATTACTACTACTGGTTAAATCTGGGAAGCTGCCGTTATTAGCTCCCTCTGAGCAATCACCTGCGACCCCTGTCGCGGTAACAGTTGTGTTTGCTGTAGTAAATGAATCATCATAATAAGTTCCCCAAAAGCCTACTTGCTCTATATCGCGTTGCATAATATTAATGGCTAAGCGGCCAGACTCTTGGAGTTCACCGATGCTCATCGTGTCTTTTGTGCTTATTTTCATGCTAATAAAAGTAAACATGACACCACCTAAAATCAAACCACCAATAAATAGTGAAATCATAACTTCTAAAAGAGTAAACCCTTTTTGCTTCATGTTAGCTCCTCACATATATATAACTTGTTAGAACCACTAAACGGCGTTTATTGCTAGGATCATCACCACAGGTAACTTTTCCTGTAACTGCATTCGCATTAAACTCTTGGCGGCCTTGCCATGATATAATTACTTCAATGTTGAATCCTTTGCCTCCAGTATCTGCCACTGAAGTTGGATTTATACATATTGTCGCATCATCTAAAGTCCCTGTATTTTCACTGGCTCGTATGGCACGCTTCCATTGCGTTATATCTAATTTGGCAATATCAGAAGAGCTACATATTGCACCAAAGCAACTCGAGTAAGTATTACTATTCGCTGAGCTTTTTATAACGCCTTTGTAATCTTTTATTATATCAATGGTATCATTTGCTCGAATGCGCTGAATAATGTCGTTACCTAAAGCCACAGCGGCGGCGCGCTGCATAGAGTCAAAACTGGCTTGTTTTGCTTTTGCTTGCAGTGCAACGGCGCCTAACAAACCAAAGCTTAATATAATAAACGCAATCAGGACTTCAATAAGGGTAAAACCTTTTTGCAATTTAAACGTGCTCAAAGACATAGTAAAACCAAATAATAATTATCTGATACTAAGTGTATGCAATAAAAAAATAGATTCAACTAAGACCACGACCAACGGTTAATTATCTTGATAAGCGGTTAATAGGTTGGTGTGCTAAAGTACGCTTTTTACGCTTTTGAGCGCTCGACGACTAACAGCTAAAAAAGGTGTACACCCTTTGAGTTCAATAACATGTTGATGGTTTTTAAGTGTATGGAGTGCCAAAATTTTATTTTTATTCACTAAGGTATTTCGATGAATTCGCAATAAGTGACGAGGATATTGCATTTCAAGTTGCTTTAAACTGTCTTCAATTAGAGCCTCCCCACCATCGAACACGACTTTTGTGTACTTTTCCTGTGCATAAAAATAGAAAATACTTTCTATTTTTATGCTTCTTACGGTGCCTGCCAATTGATAGGTTACTTTTTCTGTTTGTTGCTGTTGCAGGTGTACTCTGTTTAAACGTACTAGCTGTTGTAATGCATGTTGCAAACTTTTTTCTGATATAGGTTTTACCAAATATCCGGCTGCATTTAACTGCATCGCATCAAGTGCATGCTCAGGATGAGCGGTTATAAAAATAATCGCTGGAGGTACCGCAAGATCATTGAGTTGATTCGCCACTTCGATGCCATTTAAACCTGGCATATCAATATCTAAAAACACTAAGTCAGGCTGCTGCTTTTTCATTTGTGTTAAAGCATCATTGCCATTACTGGCCTCTCCTTGCACATGAATGGATGTATGATTCTCAGCAAGTAAACGCTTCAAGCGTGCTCTTGCTAAAGGTTCATCATCTACAATCAGGGCATTCATAACATGTTCTCTGTTTGTTTTGGGATAACCACTTTAACTCTAAATTGATTATCTTTGTTGGTTATTGTCAGTTGCGCCCGACCTTTATAATAAATACTTAAACGAGAACGAATATTATCAAGAGCCATACCGTTATGCTCTCTAGTATTTTCAGTTTCAGTGGGTACAGGATTAGTTACAATTAAGGTTAAATAATGTGTTGTCACATGCAGTTCAATACTTATAGTAGCACCACTTTGGCTTGGCTCAATGCCATGACATACTGCGTTCTCTACCAAAGGTTGTAATGTTAGATATGGAATATATAGCGCAGGGAGATGTTCTGGTAATAACCACTCAACCTTTAAGCGCTCTGCAAATCGCCATGATTCAAGCGCAATATACTGTTTAGTTAATGTTATTTCATCACTGAGCAATACACTTTGACCTGAACGCATCGCAGCTTGAGACAGCGCTGCCAGTGCTAAAATTGCATGCTCTGCAGCCTCAACGTCATGATGCATTAATTCTGCCGCCGTATTCAAACTATTATATAAAAAGTGGGGTCGGATCCGTGCCTGCAAAGCATCAAGTTCTGCACGAGAAAGTGCTTTGGTTTGCTGCTCTTTTTCAAAATGAATAAGCAAAAATTGTACAAACAGTAAGGTAAGCAAAAATACAATAATGCAATTACGCAGCACAAATAACGTCAGTTGTTTTTCGTTTTCAATATCAAAAGCAATATGAGAAAACACCAGACTAAATACAGCAGTACTGAGACTATATGAAGCAATAAAAAAACTGATCTGAATAAACTGAGTCTGTTTTGCGAGTAATCGACGACAAAGATATAAAAAAGAGGTACTGACCAGCACAGTTACATGGAGAAACAAACTGATCGCCCCCAAATGCAGCCATATGTCATCGCCAGCATTAGGAGCAAAAGCTAATATAATAGCCACAACCTGTGTTACTACGAGGGATGCAAGCACACCACGCTCATTAAAAAGGGCCGAAAAAAGTAACGCATCTGGTGACAGTTGCTTACCCATTCGACCCTCCTTTTATGATTTATCTCTAAATTAACGCAGCTCTACTGGTACAGCAAAAACAATGTTTTCTTCTTCACCAGGGTTTTCTGTTACTTGGTTACCACCGAGCTCTTTTAAGCGGGTAATCACCTGCTGCACTAGCACTTCAGGTGCTGACGCGCCTGCGGTAACCCCCACACTATTGATACCATCAAACCATGACGCTTCAACATTGCTGGCATCGTCAATTAAGTACGCACGCGTGCCCATTTTATCAGCTAGTTCTCGTAAACGATTGGAATTAGAGCTATTTTTAGCGCCTACAACCAATAGCACATCGACTTTGTCTGCTAAGTCACGTACTGCATCTTGACGGTTTTGAGTTGCATAACAAATATCATCTTTACGCGGACCATCAATAGCAGGAAACTTGCTGCGTAAGGCATCAATCACATCCGCAGTATCATCTACCGATAAGGTTGTTTGGCTGCAATAAAAAAGATTATCTGCGTTCTTAACATCAAGCTTTAACACGTCATCAACGGTTTCAACTAGGTAAATGCCACCTTGTTGATTGTCGTATTGACCCATAGTGCCCTCAACCTCGGGGTGTCCATGGTGACCAATTAAAATGCATTCAATGCCTTTTCTGCTGGCACGGGTAACTTCCATATGCACTTTAGTCACTAACGGGCAGGTTGCATCAAATACTTTAAGCTCACGGCGTTTTGCTTCACTGCGTACAGCCTGTGATACACCATGAGCACTAAATATAACAATACTGTCATCCGGTACCTGATCAAGCTCTTCAACAAACACGGCGCCGCGATTTTTTAAGCCATCAACCACATAACGATTGTGTACCACTTCATGGCGCACATAGATTGGTTTTTCAAAAATATCTAAAGCGCGCTCAACAATGCTAATTGCGCGGTCAACACCGGCGCAAAAGCCTCGTGGATTAGCTAATAATATTTCCATTAACCTTGCACCTCAATAATATCAACTTCAAACGTTAAACGCTGGCCCGCTAATGGGTGATTAAAATCGATAGTAACTGACTCGCCTTGCACTTCACGAACCAAACCCGGAAGCTCGGTGCCATCAGGTTGAGTAAACGCAATAATAGCACCTACTTTAGCCGGCGTTTCTACACCAAACTTACTACGGTCCACATAATAAATATTATCTGGGTTTGGTTGACCAAAGGCATCTTCCGGCTCAAGTTCAAATGTTTTGCTCTCACCAGCCGTTAGGCCAAGTAAACATTTTTCAAAATTAGCGGTTAAGCTGCCATCACCCATAGTGAGCTTAGCCGGCTTGTTATGCACTTTCGTTGAGTCAGCGGCAGAGCCATCTTCTAGTTTAATAGAAAAATGAAAAATAACGTCTGAGTTTTCACCAATTACAGCTTGGCTCATGCTTTGTGCTCCTTTGGATTTTCGCCGGTAAAGGCGTCAAATAGTAATAATGCAGCACCAATACAAATAGCGCAGTCTGCAATATTAAATACGGGAAAATGTGAGTCTTCGTAAAACACATGTAAAAAATCAATAACGTAACCATAAGCAATGCGGTCGTACAAGTTACCAATAGCACCGGCTAAAACTAACGAGTAAGCACCACATAATACTTTATTAGACGCTGGAAGACGTTTTAACCACCACACCAACAAACAACTAATCGCGATTGCTATTGCACTTAAAAACCAACGCTGCCAGCCACCCGCTTCGCTTAAAAAGCTATAGGCTGCACCGTAGTTATGTACATAAGTGATGCTAAAAACAGGCAGTAAATTAATTGACTCACCATAAGCCATGGTGTTTACAACCAGTGTTTTACTGGCAAAGTCTATTACAAGCAGTAATAGACTCAACCAAAGCCACACTAAACCACTTTTTTGGGTTAGTTTGCTCACTAAAAACAACTCCTAAGCGAATTGACGCTTTTCACCTTCACCGTCAACGTTACTTACACAACGACCACAAATTTCGGGATGAGCAGGCTCAACACCTACATCTTCACTGTAATGCCAACAACGCTCACACTTTTTAGCATCTGTTGCTGATACGCTAATGTATAAACCATCAATTTCAGTAGTTTGTGAATCTGCAGGTTGACTATCTACCTCGGTAACGTTAAGCGCAGAGGTTAACAACACAAAACGTAGCTCATCGCCTAACGCCGCAAGTTTTGCTGCAAGCTCTTTGCTGGCAAACAGGTTTACGGTTGCTTGTAATGTTGCGCCAATCACTTCTTCTTTACGTGCAGCTTCTAACAGACGGTTCACTTCGTCACGCACATTTAAAATAGCTTGCCAGTCTTCATTACTAAACTTGGTCGTAGTTGGTGCTTGTAATCCCTCATACCATGTTGAAGTAAATACATAGTCACTGCGCTCACCCGGCAGTGCCTCCCAAATTTCTTGAGCAGTAAAGCTCATGATTGGCGCCATCCAACGCGTCATTGCTTCAGCAATATGATAAAGCGCTGTTTGACAAGAACGACGTGCATGGCTGTCGCTTTTTGCCGTGTACTGACGGTCTTTTATAACGTCTAAGTAGAACGAACCAAGCTCACCGGTACAGAAGTTCATTAGCTTTTGCGTTACTAATAGCATTTGGTATCTATCGTAAGCCGCTAAAATTTCTTCTTGTAATTGGGCTGCACGGCCAACAATCCACTTATCCAGCTCAACCATATCATCAACAGCAACTTGATCCGTTTTTGGATCAAAACCACTTAGGTTAGCAAGTAAGTAACGGCTGGTGTTACGAATACGACGGTAACGATCTGCCGAACGTTTGAATATTTCATCGGATACGGTCATTTCTGCCGTGTAATCAGTTGATGCTACCCATAAACGTAAAATATCAGCGCCCAGTTTATTCATCACATTTTGTGGCGAAATAACATTGCCTAATGACTTAGACATTTTGCGGCCGTTTTCATCAACCGTAAAGCCATGCGTAAGCACTTGCTTGTATGGTGCATGACCATTAATTGCCACTGAAGTCATCATTGATGACATAAACCAACCACGGTGTTGATCAGAACCTTCAAGGTATAAATCTGCAGGACCAACTAAATCTTCACGCGCATCAACAACACAGGCATGAGTCACACCTGAGTCAAACCACACATCTAGCGTGTCTTGTACTTTCATGTACTGTTTAGCGTCTTCTTCACCTAGCAAAGTAGCAGGCTCTAGGTCATACCATGCTTGAATACCTGATTTTTCCACAAGTACTGCAGCTTGTTCAATCAGCTCTTGAGTATTTGGGTGTAATGCACCCGTGTCTTTATCAACAAACAATGCAATAGGTACACCCCACGTACGTTGACGCGAAATACACCAATCAGGGCGGCCTTCAACCATGTTGGCAATACGGCTTTCGCCCCATTCAGGTAACCATTGAGTATTTTTAATTTCAGCCAGTGAATCTTTGCGTAAGTTAGCCTGATCCATGCTAACAAACCATTGTGGTGTGGCACGGAAGATAATAGGCGTTTTATGGCGCCAACAATGTGGGTAGCTATGAGTTAATGCATGATGATGCATTAAGGCATTATTTTCTTTTAATACCTCAATTACACTCGCATTGGCTTTAAACACATGTTGACCGGCAAATAATTCAGTGTCAGGTAAGTACACTCCGTTTGCGCCAACTGGGTTAGCTACTTCAAGATTATACTCAAGGCCTGCCACGAAATCTTCTTGACCATGACCAGGTGCAGTATGTACAACACCCGTACCAGAATCTGTGGTTACGTGTTCAGCTACAATAACCGGTACGTTAAAGTCATAAAAAGGATGTGCTACGGTTAAGTTTTCAAGTGCTGCGCCTTTAACATAGCCAAGGATATGGAAATGGTTAAAACCAAAACGATCCATCGCATCTTTAACCAGCTCAGAACCTATAATAAGACGTTGCTGAACGCCTTCATCGTCTACTTGTACTAGCGCGTATTCTAAATCAGCATGCACAGCTACCGCACGGTTTGCTGGCAAAGTCCATGGTGTCGTAGTCCAAATAACGGTTCCTACGCTACCTGTTCCTGTATGGCCAGCCGCTAAATCAAACGCATTAACCACCGCATCTTGATCTGTAAAAGTAAAACGTACATCAATAGCTGGAGATTGTTTATCTTGGTATTCAACTTCTGCCTCAGCTAATGCTGAACCACAATCTGTACACCAATGCACAGGCTTAGCACCTTTATGTAGATGGCCATTTTTTATAATGCGACCTAATACACGAATTGCATTGGCTTCAAAGTCAAAGTTCATGGTTAGGTAAGGCTTATCCCAATCACCAAAAACGCCTAAACGTTTAAAGTCTACTTTTTGGCCTTCTACTTGCTTTTTAGCATAAGCACGACATTTCTCACGAAACTCTGCAGCAGTTACCTTAACACCGGGTTTACCGACTTTTTTCTCAACCATTAACTCGATTGGTAAACCATGACAGTCCCAACCAGGTACGTATGGCGCATCGAAGTCTGATAAGGTTTTAGACTTAACAATAATATCTTTTAATATTTTATTTACTGAATGGCCTAAATGGATATCGCCGTTTGCATACGGAGGGCCGTCATGCAAAATGAAAGTTTTTTTACCTTTCTTTGCGCTGCGAATTTGACCATACAGGTCGTCTTCATACCATGCTTTAAGCATTTTTGGTTCACGTTGTGCCAAATTGCCACGCATTGGAAACATTGTTTCCGGTAAATTCAAAGTATGTTTGTAGTCGCTCATTAATCCTACTTTCCGTTTCTATCGGCTACCTAATTTAAACCAAAACACTGCTTAGCGGCGGCAACATCGGTTGCTATTTGTGCCGTCAGTTGTGTTAATGTCTCGAATTTTTTCTCATTGCGGAGTTTTTCAATTAACTCCACATGCATAAATTGTCCATAAATATCTTGTGCAAAATCAAAAAGGTGAACTTCTAATAAGGCACGAGTTCCATTAAACGTGGGTTTGTTTCCAATGTTAGCCACCCCAAAAACTTTCTTTCCTGCGATCATTACTTGAACCGCAAATACGCCATTAACCGGACAAACTTGACGCTTTAGCGCAATATTTGCCGTTCTAAAACCCAGTTCGCGGCCTTTTTTCCAGCCATGAATAACACGTCCAGATATTGCATAATTATGCCCAAGCATAACTTTTGCACTAACTAAGTCACCTTCAGCAAGCGCTTCTCGTATCAAGGTACTGCTTACTCTAGCATTTAATTGTCTAAAGCTGGCAGTGCTTTTAACACTCATTCCCACTTGGGTGCCCATAGTTGCCAATAGACTAAAGTTACCTTGGCGCTGTTTACCAAACCTAAAATCATCACCAACCGTTAATGCTTTAACGCCCAGCTTTTTAATTAAAATATCGCTAACAAACTGCTCAGCATGCATGTTTGCAAAAGCCTGATTAAAGCTAATACAAATAACGCGCTCAATCCCCAAGTTACTCAATAGACGAAGTTTATCACGCAGTCGAGTAAGCCTAGCCGGGGCATTGTTTTTTGCAAAAAACTCTTGTGGCTGAGGCTCAAATAACATTACAGTGCTGGGTAAATTATTTTCTTTGGCATCCGCTAACAGCCCTTTTAATACGGCAGCATGACCCAAATGAACACCATCAAAATTACCAATGGTTAGCACACAACCAAAGTGTTGTGGGCGTATATTGTGTATACCTCTAATTAACTCCATGCCACCTAATGCCTTTTTCAGCGAGCGATAAAATGCGACCTTGGGTCGCAGAGTGTCCGATTATAATCTTTTTTTTAATTTGATTCAGTAATTGCTACACTTTTTATCGTATTTAGTCTAACGCCCATCAAAAACAACATAAAAAAGTAACTAACAACCGCAATAATTAATAACACAACCAACAACATAACTTGTTCACTAAAGTGCCAGCTAGCCCAATCATAGTGTCTACTGGTAAACCACACTAGTGCGCCCATCGTCACACTCGCCAGCAAACACTTCAAAGTGAAGTAGCCACTCATGCTGGAGAACTGGTAAACATTCTCTTTTTTAAGCTGTCGGTACAGTAAGTAGGCATTACAACTAGCCGACATAGAGGTTGCCAGTGCTAAGCCTAAATAGCCAATAAAGGGGGCCAGCATAATATTAAACACCATGTTAAGCACCAAAGTAACAATGCCAATGCGCACCGGTGTTTTCGTATCTTGGCGAGAATAAAACCCAGGCGCCAACACTTTAATTAACATAAAGCTGACTAATCCCACCGAGTAGGCAACCACCCCTAAGCTCACCGCCTTAACGTGATCAATGCCTGCCTCTTTAAACGCGCCGTGATCAAACAGCACGGTAATAATCAACGGGCTAATAATCATCAACCCTATCATGGCCGGGAGCCCTAAAAAAATCACAAATCGCACTCCCCAATCTAGGGTATGTTGAAAGTCGCTACTTTTTTTACTGCTGTGTAATTTTGATAGCGCAGGTAAAATAACCGTCGCAATACCAATGCCAAATAAACCAAGTGGGAATTCAATCAGTCTATCTGAGTAATACAGCCAAGCGATAGAGCCTGTCATCAATAATGAAGCTATTACCGTGTCGAGTAATAAGTTAATTTGACTAATTGATACACCAAATAACGCTGGGAGCATTAATTTACGCACTTTTTTAACATTTTCGTCTTGCCACGCCCAACGCGGTCGCGCCAACATTTTTGCTTTATATAAAAACGGCAGTTGAAATAATAGCTGTACCACGCCCCCTAAAAATACGCCTATTGCTAATGCATATGCACCAACAGAAAATTGGTCATGCAATAAAATGGCACAACCAATAATAGAAACATTAAGTAATACAGGAGTAAATGCGGCAACTGCAAAACGGTTGTACACATTCATTACTGCGCCACTAAGCGCCACTAAGCTTACAAAAAATAAATAAGGAAAGGTCAGCTTTAATAGTGAACTGGCAAGCTCAAACTTTTCTGCGTCAGGGCCACCTTGCCACCAATCAATAAACCAACCAGTACCAAATAAAGCGGCGATAACGGGGGATGCCACAACACCAAAAAGCGTAACGAGTAGTAAAATTGTGCCGAGTGTACCTGCCGCCTGTGCAACAAATATTCTGACTTTATCATCGCCTTGTTGTTCTTTGATTTCACTTAATACAGGTACAAACGCCTGTGCAAAAGCCCCTTCAGCAAATAAACGGCGTAAAAAATTAGGAATACGGTTTGCAAATAAAAACACATCGGCAGCAGCCCCTGCCCCCAACAAGTTAGCAACAACAGCATCACGCACTAGCCCTAAAATACGCGAGATCATTGTCATTGCACTTACAATCATCCCGGAACGAAACAAACCTTTTGACACTATAAATCCATATTAAAAATCAGCAATTAAGTTAATTATGCCATAGTCTTTTTTATAAATCGCTTTAAAGCACTAGGCTCGAACCCCTTGCTTTGTTACAATAGCGCCATTAACTGCTAAAGCGGCAAATTGATGTTCGTTATAAGGAGCAGTTTTTCTTGGATTGTTAAAATTAAATTGACATTCATGATAAAAACAGGCATATTCCACGGCCTTTAATTTAAGCTTTATTTAAGATTGTTAGGAGCAAACCTTGGCTAACATCAAGTCTGCAAAAAAACGCGCTATCACAAGCGAAAAAAACCGTCAGCACAACGCAAGCCGTCGTTCAATGATGCGTACTTACTTCAAAAAAGTAATCGTAGCTATTGAAGCTGGCGATAAAGAAGCTGCACAGCAAGCTTTTTCTGTTGCTACACCTATCCTAGACCGTTACGCAACTAAGGGTCTAATCCACAAAAACAAAGCTGCTCGTCATAAGAGCCGTTTAGCTGCTAAAATTAAAGCGCTATAATTGTTTTTGCAAGATTAAAAAAACCGGCTTTTGCCGGTTTTTTTTTGCCCAAAATAAATACGCCTCTTAAACGTTATCAAGCTCTGGATAAAACTTTTTCAATATCGCCGCAATTTTCTTTGGTGAAAATGGTTTAACCACAAACCCTTTTGCCCCTCTTTCTATCGCATCCTTCACATTTTCAACGCCTGAATGAGCCGACACCATCACCACGTTTGTCTCTGGTGATAACTCATTAATTTGCGCAATAAGTTCTTTACCATCGCCATCAGGTAGTTCTATGTCTAAAAATATAATATTAAAATTGGCTGCGCGACACTCGCTAATACACTGCGCGGCCGTAGACGCTTCTTTTACATTCTCTATCCCTAAATGCATTAATGTTTGACTTAGAAAGCTACGCACAGTGCTAACATCGTCAACTATTAAAATAGATAGCTGCGTATTCATATACAATCCTTATAGGCTAAAACCATGTCTGCGAAGTTGGTGATTTGCTTAAAATACAAATATTTACTTTATTATAGAGGGCTAAGCTAAAAAGGCCAGATTTGCTTTATGTCGAAAACCACAAAAAAAGTCGCCGCAAAAAAAATAAAGCCGCTACTGTTAAACAAAGATCCAGTAATAAGCTTGCAAACACTGGCTCACAATTAAAACTACACTCAAGTAGCGCAAAGTGTGGCATCAAGTTGACCCTGCTTTTTATTTTCACGATATTATTACTTATACTTGTTTTAGTGCCAAAGCCAAGCTTACTTACTTATAAAAAATCGTCTATGGTAAGCCAAAGTGTGTATTGGCCTGGGTTGTTTTCAAGCGAACCAAAACTACTGGACTCAACCCTAAACCCGCGACTGGATAAGGAGCATAGAACCCTTTACCTATGTATTGATTTACAGCAACCGCAGAGCTGCCAAAAATATCGAATTATTGCTGAAGAGGGATTATTTTCGGTATTAATGACCTACTTTTAACATTAAAAAAACTAATCTGAAAATTTAAAATTACTTGGTTGAAAGCTGTGCAAAAGATCAACATAATGGCGCTCCTTTTTTCAACAACTGAACTATTGAAACGACCATGCTAAACGAGCTAGATTGGCTTTTAAATACATTACTACTTGCACTAGGTTTAGGTGCATTCTTTATCAACCAACTGACACTGCTTCGCGTTGCTGCGATTAGTGCCTGTGGTTTGTTATTCCTATCATTTAGCTTAGATCTTATGTCGTCGAGTATTATTTCAAATATGAGTTTAGTGTTGATCAACACATTTTACTTGTTCAAAGTTTATACGTTTGGGCAATTTAGCGTATCTCAGCATTAATTACTTCCCCTTAGAATATTTTATAGCCCAGTTTTTCTGGGCTTTTTTTATTCCACAGCTTTAAAAATCTTGGGTCTTAGTTTGAACTAAGTTAAAATTTATCTCGTAATAGCCTATTTTGAGATAAGCCCATGCCATTGTCAGATTTCGATTTATTCTTAACTTCTATGGAAGATGTTACCCCCATAACGCATGACACTGTGACCTTACCACCTAAAAACCATAAAGCGGTCATCGCCCAGCAAGAAAAAAATAAAGCAGCACAATCAGATTTAATCTCTGAACAGTTCAATCCGTTGGATGAACCACTTGAATTACTCGATCCACTTGCCATATTAAGCTTTAAAAAAGAGGGTGTACAAAGCGCGGTTTTTAAAAATGTAAGATTAGCGAAATATCAGCTTGATGCGACGCTTGATTTACATGGGCAACTTTTAAAAAATGCACACGCATCATTATTAGCCTTTGTTCAAGACTGCCATCAGCGAAATATAAGAATGGTACTCGTTCGCCATGGCATAGGTATTAAAAATAAAACCAAGCCAGGGATATTAAAAAGTTACGTAAATCAGTGGTTACAAACAATTCCATGCGTTTTAGCGTTTCATACTGCACTTAGGCAGCATGGAGGAAGTGGTGCGACTTATGTTTTATTGAAGAAAAGTGATGATAAAAAGCATCAAAACAGAGAAATACACAGCAAGCGTAGCTAAATCTTGCTGTGAAAATAAGAGTCAGATCAGCAGCGCTGCCGCATTGGCTTGATTAAACCAGGCAGATATTCCTAATATAATGATAGATACAACCACGATGCTAATTTTTGCGCCCCCTTGATTGGGTTTCATAATTCATCCTATTTTTTTATTATTGTATAACTGTTTTTAACAATAATAAAAATTACAAATGTTAACAAGCTGTTTCTGTTAAAAATTAAACAAATGTTAATCCTTGAAGGCCAACAACTGCTAACTAATAACCTTGCTGCTTATCAATGCAATTTATTAATGGCTGTTTCGCTTTTAAACGCAAAATGTTTTCTGCTATTTGTTCAATAACACTATCCAGATCTGACAACGCAGCACAGTGCGGTGTTAAAGTAATACCTGGATGCAACCAATAAGGGTGTTCGCTTGGCAGTGGTTCACTGGCAAACACATCAAGCGTTGCTGCGCGTATACGTGTATTGTTAAGTGCATCAAGTAAATCAGCTTCTACTATATGCCCACCTCTGGCCACATTAATCACCACAGCATGTTCAGGCAGTTGCTCAAGTAACTGTTTATTAATAATGCCTTGGGTACTGCTGGTAAGCGGTAATAAACATACTAAATAATCGGTTTGCGCAAGCATCTGTGTTAAGCCGTCATCACCATGATAGAGTGTCGCAATGTTTGATGTTTTAGGGCTTCGGCTCCAAGCATTTACGTTAAAACCGTTATTAACCAGCCTATGTGCACATGCTTGACCTAGTTCGCCAAACCCTAAAATGCTTACTTGATTATGTTTATGCGCTCTTTTAGGTTTCCATATACTTTGCTGTTGCTTTATTGCATATTCTTTTAATCGCAATTTTTGTGCTAATACATGGGTAAGTACGTATTCAGCCATATCGTTGGCTAACTGTTTATCAACAATACGCACGACCTCTACATCCGCAGGTAATAAACTTAAATCAATGCTATCAACGCCAGCGCCAAATGATGACACAGCCTTTAAGTTTGGTAACGTGGGCCACAGTGATGCAGGCGCATTCCACGCTAAAACGAACTCTACACTCTCTAAATTTTGGCAATCATCAAGTTCTTCAATTCGAATACTAGGCAATCGTGATTTCATTTTTGCTATTAATTTTGTGTTGTCTCGACCTGTTATAGCCACCAAAACTGACATGATGATTCCTTAAAAAGTAAACCTGAATAATAGTACTGATATGGTTCAATTCAATAGTATGTAAACGGTTTTAAAAAGTCACACAACTGACCGCGTATTGTCATATCCGCACTCTAAGCTAAACATATTGGCTTTAGCCTAGTATAAAAAAGAGGTGCGTATGATCAGTGTAGATAAAGTAATTGCGACTAACTTACCACAGTTAACTAACTCATTTAAAATAAAAAAACTGGTAAAAAAGAGCCTTAGCTACTTATTACATGAACAAGAGTTTACAAACTTTGCAACAACTTATTCCCATCTTCAAGGAATAGAATTTGTCGAGCAAGTACTTGATGAGCTTGATTTTGACACTCGATACAAAGCAAAACAAATAGAAAATATTCCCAGTGAAGGGAAAATTGTCATTATTGCTAATCATCCAATTGGATCCTTAGATGCGCTTGCATTAATTAATGTGTTATCGACGGTGCGTGCTGATTTAAAAGTCGTGGCTAACCGAATGCTAATGACCGTTGATGCAATGCATTCATTATTACTACCCGTTGATAATTTGTCGGGGCAAAGTAAAAAACAAGAGCTTAGTAATATCCACCAGCATTTAAAAAATGAAGGAGCATTACTTATTTTCCCTGCGGGTGAAGTTTCTCGACTTCGACCAACAGGGATCAAAGACTGTAAATGGAACAGCGGGTTTTTACGTATCGCTAAAAAAGCTAATAGCCCAATTTTACCCATACATATAAAAGCCAGAAACAGCCCGCTTTTTTACGGAGCCTCTATGCTATATAAACCGCTTGCCAGTTTATTGTTAGTAAAAGAAATGTTTAAACAGCGCCAAAAATCGCTCGAATTTGAAATAGGCGCCTCCATTGCTCCTGAATCTTATTTAATACCCGATTTAAAAGACAAGGAAGTAGTCGAGCTAATACGAAAACAGCTGTACCGTTTAACCACTAAAAAAACACTGCCACTAAAAACTCATGCTCCTATTGCCTCACCAGAGTGTAAAAAAGAATTAAAAAAAGCCATCGAAAGCTGTGAACATTTAGGTAAAACCAGTGATGGCATGGTTATTTATTTATACCAATACCAAGGCAGCTCACCGTTATTTCGTGAACTTGGTCGCCTGCGGGAAATTGCCTTTCGTGCAGTAGGTGAAGGCAGTGGCAATCGCCGTGATATAGACAAATACGACATGCATTATCAACACTTAGTCTTATGGGATGCACAATCACTCGAACTAGTTGGCGCTTACAGATTAGCCTGCGCGCAGGATGTGATTGAACAGCACTCTCAACGTGGGCTTTATACCGATAGCTTATTTAATTATACCCAAGAGATGACGCCATACTTCAAGCAAGGCATAGAATTAGGCCGTAGTTTTGTACAACCCAAATACTGGGGCAGAAAAAGCCTCGACTACTTATGGTATGGCATTGGTGCCTTCATTAACCGCTACCCTCAGTATCGTTACTTATTTGGTGCCGTGAGTGTGTCAAACGCACTGCCAGAGCAAGCAAAATCCTTACTGGTACATTATTATCAGCACTATTATGGCTCTGAAAAGTCACTCGCAACGCCTAACAATGCTTTTCGTCATACCCGTGAGCAGCAGATTCAATGCACTAATTTGTTTATGGGTAACAACATCAAAGAAGACTTTGTAGAACTTAAACACATACTGGCTAATATGGGCACCCATGTACCCACACTATTTAAACAATACACCGAGCTATGTGAGCCAAATGGGGTAACGTTTTTAAGTTTTAGTATTGATCCGCAATTTAATAATTGTATTGATGGATTGGTATTGGTCGACCTTGAGAAAGTAAAACCGAGTAAAGCAAAACGCTATTTGGGAGCGCAAGACACCGCCTCACTAAACTGAGTTTTGCCGTTAAAATATTAACTTAAGCGCCTAAGCTTGGGCGCTTAAACTTAAATACTTAAACTTAGGCAATTTCATATTTATCAAATCCCCTGATTATTAGACTGAGTAAATATATGTACTAATAGTTGGGTGTATATTTTCTCTATTTGTAACAAGTCGCTAATGGGCACATGTTCATTAACTTGATGAATGGTCTGGTTTAAAACCCCGCACTCTATCACTTGCGTGTTTTTACTTGCAAAAAACCGCCCATCTGAAGTCCCGCCGCTGGTACTAAGTACTGGATAGCTTCCGGTCACGTTAAATATTGCCTGCTCTAGCTGGGCGAGTAAGCAGCGCTCTGCCCTATGGCTTGTATAATAAGGTTCACATGGACGCTCCCATTGCACCGTTAAATATTCGTTTAAATCATTCAGTGCAGTAAGTACCAGCTGTTTCACATCTGTACTTTTATACCCATGGTTATAGCGAATATTAAAAGTAATATCACACTGGGCTGGCACGAGGTTATCTAGCACATTATCAATATTAATACCGGTGACTTGCAGCGTTGTTTTTGAGCTTGGCTCATCTAAAAGCCAATCAATTTGGATTAATCTATTTACTACTTCAGCGCTGATATGCGCAGCATTAATGGTATTTTCAGGATAGGCCACGTGTCCTGCTTTTCCTTGAATAGTTAAACGCGCTGACAGCGCGCCACGTCGGCCATTTTTTATGGTGTCGCCCACTTGCAAATGACTTGTAGGCTCACCAACAATACAGCCATCAAGTACAACACCTTGTTGTGCTAGGCGTTTCGCAATCAACACTGAGCCATGCTCTGCCTCACCTTCTTCATCAGAGGTGATCAACCAATACAAGGTGCCCTGCTTTTGCCGCGCACTATGTATTAACGACTGCGTTGCACTGAGCATGGCTGCAATGCCCCCTTTCATATCAGCTGCACCACGCCCATAAATCGCATCATTAATTATTTTTCCATCAAACGGATCAGCTAACCAGCCACCTTGCGCAGCAGGGACCACATCAATATGACCAGAAAATGCCACCACAGGGCCTGCTCCAAAAGATATTTTAGCAATTAAATTACTGACATTATGGGCACTAAACTGCTCAATGCTAAAACCTAAATTAGTTAGCTGATGTGCCAGCCACTCAATACCACCTGCCGAATTAGGCGTAATTGACTTAAATCGGATCAGCGTTTGTAAGTGACTGAGCGTTTTTAACTGTGGAATAGTTAAGTACGGCGCGGGTACTTTTTTGTTGATAGCTTTTGTCATAATAAACACACCTCGTTTTAGCAGTGTATTTATTACAACGACTTTTTATGACCGCATTATGAAAATACAGGCTAACGTGTGCCCTCTTCTATTAATGTTTCTCGTGTCACCTGCACAATGTGTTTATCTTCTTTGGTTAATCTGGTTTTTTTCCATGCGCCACGCATAAACCAAGCGAACGCTATCAGTGCGATGGTTATGTTCGTAATTGCAAACGAATACCATATTCCCTGATCGCCAAGCAAAGTGTGATTAGAAAGAATATAAGCGGCAGGAAACTGCACCACGCATTGTGATAATAACGCGATAATCATGGCATTAAGCATATTCCCAGAGGCACGAAAAGCAGCAACAATACAAAGCTGAACACCAATTCCCCCCCAGCTTAAACACATCACTTGAACAAACTGCGCGCCTTTACTTATTACACTGTTATCTTCGGGAATAAAAAATGCCACCAGCGTATCAGCATACACGTAAGCAATACCCCCAACAAAAGAAAGGCCTATTAATCCCCACATACTGGCAAGCTTCGTTATTTGCTCAGCCCGTTTAATATTTCCGGCGCCCATATTTTGCCCCACCAAGGTTGATACCGCCATTGATAAACCCATGGCAGGGATCATCACCATTTGCAAAATATTAGAGCCCACGCCATAAGCCGCAATAGTAACGGTTCCAAAGTTTGCCACTAAAAATGACATGATGATCAAGCCAAAAGCACGTGTTGATAATTCAATAGAGCCAGGCGCCCCTAAGAAAAAAGCCCGTTTCATATATTGCCAATCGGGATAAAAACTTTTTAGCTGTAATTGAATGCCATGGCGACCGCGTAAAAATATAATAATGCCCGCAAGCGCCGCTAAACTTTGTGTAACCAAAGTCGCCAGCGCAGCGCCCATAACGCCAAGCCCTTCAAAGCGGCCGTAACCAAAAATAAATAAGGGATCGAGTATAAAATTAAGTAACACTGTGGTGCTAACTATGATTAAAGGTACTTTAGTTTGCCCAATGCCCCGCATTAGCGATTGGAACATGGCGTAAATAAACACAAAAATAACGCCAATAAAGGACACATGCATAAACTTAAGCGCATCACTGTAAACCGCCGGCTCAACGCCTAGCAGTTTTAAAAAGTATGGGGAAAGTATATAACCTAAGAGCCCTAACACTAAGGCGGTAAATGCAACCATTAACACCGTTTGCGCTGCAACATGGTTCACTTTATCTTGTTGACCTGCGCCCATGTATTGCGCCGATAATATAGCACCGGCCATTGCAAGCCCAGAGCCTATAGCAATGACTAAAAATGTGACAGGCATACTAATAGATACAGCAGCCACTTGCGCAGCCCCTAATCGCCCAACCCAAAATGCATCCGTAAGCTGATAAGCCGACTGCAATATATTAATGAGGATAATAGGAATACCTAATTTCAACAGCGATTTAGCAATGGAGCCTTGAAGATATAGTTGACCAGAGGGAGTCATGAGGTCGCTTACTTTTATTAAACCGTGAACATAGCCTTAGTTTAACAAAACTGCTGATTATATTATAAATACTTCGTTTGTGGCTTGTATTTAAGTGATCAGTCAATAATTTTTAAGCACTAATTAAGTAAAAGTTTAATCTAAATCAATAAATAGAGGCTCTTTACTCATCCGCTTTTGAAACTTTGATCTAGAACAGGTTTTTATTTTTAACCTCGAGCAATAATAGCCTCAATCAACAAATAGTCACACAGTAGTTCACGGAGAACAACATGAAAACTAAACTAAGCATTGCAATACTTACTTCTTTACTGGCTCTTTCTCCTGCAGCACACGCTAACTTTAGTGTTAATGTTGGCGCAATTAATGTTAATCCAGATAACGATGGTTCAAAAATTAACGAAGCACCTACTCTTGGCTTAAAAGGCGACTCAGATACTCAGTTAGGTATTACTGTAGATTACGCATTTAACGACCAATGGGTATTAGAGCTTATTGCAGCAACGCCGTTTTCTCATGATGTAGAAGGTACTGGTGGTTTAGCTGGTAATAAAATTGCTGATATTAAACATTTACCACCATCACTGGTTGCACAGTACCACTTTTTAGATAGCAGCTATGCACTTCGTCCGTTTGTAGGTGTGGGAATTAACTATACGACGTTCTTTGACGAACAGCCTTCTGCAGCACTTAAAGCAACGTTAGGAACTAACGATGTAGAAGTAAAACTAGATGATTCATTTGGTTTTGTTGCTCAAGTAGGTGCTAACTACAAGATTGATGAAAAATGGGGCCTACACGCTATGGTATCTATCATGGATATTGATACTGATGCGACTGTTTATGCTAATGGCGCAAAAGCATTAACATCAACCGTGTCACTTGACCCTGTTGTTGCCATGTTTGGTCTTAAATACTCGTTCTAATAACGATTATGTGTGTGTTAAAAAGGCCGTAAGGCCTTTTTTTTGCATGTAATTAACGAGGTAAGTTATTTACTTTTTTTTGCTCAAGCATTTCTTTCCAGTGAATTATTTCTGCCGGTAAAATGGGGGCAACTCCGTCAAAGCCTGCAACCTCGAGCATATGCTCAACACTGACCACCCCTTTCTTACTTTTAAACACGCCGCGCACATAAGCAATGGCATGTAAGCCCCGCTCAGAATGAAACTTTTGTTCAATGTAAAAGTATTTATGATCCCAGCCGACTAAACGGGTACTAATGGTAAAGCGCTGCATTGGCTTAATATCGCGGATGTAGGTAATGGCTGTCGCATTAACAATAGGAAACCAACGACGTTTCATTATTTGCTTAAGCAAACCAACCCGTTCAGTCATCCAGGTACGCGATAAATCCATCATCGCTAAATAGCGTGAATTGGTTAAATGCAAATTAATATCGCAGTCACTAGGTAATGCTTTGTAGTCTATATCAACCGTATCTAACAGCGATTGATAGTCACGATTACGTTTAATTTTAAAAAATAACAGCAGCAGTCTAAAATATAAGTTCACAGTAGAGGTCTTACCAGTTGAGTTTTTATCAGTGTATCATAGCGATTGACACCTTTGGTTGTTTTTAAACCAAGGAATCAATCACTAAATGAGGATATTTGGGTATCTATCTTTAAACTTTAACCGTTTTGCGGTTAATGCCGTAATCACGCAATTTATTAGCCACTGCAGTATGACTTAGTCCCAAGCGTTTAGCTAACTGACGAGAGCTAGGATAGGCAGGATAAAGCTTACGCAGTAAGGTGGCTTCAAAACGCTTAACCGCTTGATCAAGCGAGCCCTCAAAATCAGACTCTAAATAGCCTAAATCATGGGTAAAGGTCGGCAGTTGTAAATGCTCAACGCGCAATTCACTGTCTTCTAACAACGATACCGCACGGTAAATAGCATTTTCTAATTGGCGCACATTACCTGGCCATGGGTAATCTTGTAAAAACGTTAAACATTCTTCAGATAGCTCAGGCACAGTATGGCCATTTTGCTGCGCATATTTTTGAATAAAGTGCTCAGCAAGTGGGCCAACATCGGCTTTACGATCTCTCAGTGGTGCAATTTCTAACGTTAGTACATTAATGCGATAGTATAAGTCTTCTCTAAATACGCCTTCTTGCACCATTGCAGGTAAATCTTTTTGGGTAGCAGCAACTATGCGAACATTTACTTTAACTTCGTTTTCGTCGCCTACTTTTCGAAACGTACCGTCTTGTAAAAAGCGCAGTAATTTAGTTTGGAGCTGAGTCGACATTTCACCCACTTCATCTAAAAATACTGTTCCACCATCCGCTTGTTCAAGTACACCGCGTTTAGGCGCTGCATTTTCTTCATATCCGGCGTAACCAAAAAGCTCTGACTCGGCAACATCATCTGGTAATGAGGCACACGATAAAGCGATAAACGGCTTTACTGAGCGGTTAGATGCATAGTGACAAGCTCGCGCTAATAACTCTTTACCTGTGCCGGTTTCACCGGTGATAAGAATAGGGGCTTCAAGTTGCGCCATTTTTCGCGCTTCGCGTACAACACGACGCATCGCCGTACTAAAATTGTGAATTGTCGCAAAGCTTTCTTGGCCATAGCGTCTAAACGCACTCACTTGCTGACCTAGGCGGCTTTGCGATTTTATATTAATTACCGCGCCCGCTAACACATCGCCTTCGCTACCTTGAGGGACCGCAATAGGCAGAATATCGGCAATAAAGTCTTCACCTGCTACTTCAACACGCGTGGTTTGCCCCAGTACTTCTTTGCCCTCTAACCAACGGGTAAAGTTAAAGCCTTTGAGCAAATTATTAATATTAGCACCGGTGACTTCTTTTTCTGTTAATTGTAAATCTTTGCAGGCTGCGTCGTTACACAGGCGCACCCACCCTTTAGCATCAATAGATATAACGCCATCAGGAAGTGCTCTTAATAAGGTGTTAAGTTCGTTGTGCTCACGTTCAGACGGTAAAAACGCGGTTGTGCGTACATCATGTACACCATCGATTAAGCGAATAGACGGCATAATTTTTTGAAATTGTTCAAATTCAATCTCAGGAAAACTCACATACATACGACAATTAACTGAGTCGACTTCAATTCCTTTCAAGTCAACATTGTAGCTAACTAAAATATTAAGAATCTCTTGAGCAATACCAACTCGGTCTGCACAGTGAATATCTAAACGCATACACCCTCAGGTAAGGAAAAACTAGTTGGCGTGAATAATACGCTAACTCTGTTTACGAGCATAGTTTATTGTAAAGAAATTTGGACGAAAAAATGTTTTTTTACTAACTAGAGGGCTTTTTCAAGCACTTAACGAATTCAAGCTTGGCTGTTCACTAAAAGTCGGGGTTATTGCAACTCAATTTAGTCTAGCTGGCCTTGTATAAATTATATGCTGCAATGAGCGAATCATTACTGTCCATACGCCAATATTCGCTCATGTTTAATCTAAGTGGTGATTATTAAATTAAAGTAGTAAAGGTTAACTATTATTAAAAATTTAGTAGCTGTAACCACCCGTAAAACAAAGCTTTTATTTATTTTTCAAGCTGTATTTAAACAGTGTTAAAGATAACGTTGGTATGACAATGTTACCTATGATGTTAAAGATATTTTTTGATAAGTTTAGGTGTTTACTGCAGCAAATAGGGGTTCACACACTGGTATTTAACAATTACATAACCGATGTATGATAGCGCGCTCAACGCTTCCCCTCGCACAAAGGTCTATGTATACTTAGGCGCAATTGTAACTAGGATAAGGGTGTGACTCTTACCTAAACGTATAGCTGCGTTTAGCAAACCATTACCTTAGCTGCATAAAAAACACTGATGATCGAGCATTTATTATACTTTTTATGAGTAAAAATTTAGCTAAATAAAAAACCACAAGGTCATCAAAACAATAATGAATTAGGAAGTAAATATGAGTTCAAATTCTGACAGTGGCTGGTTTGGTCACCCTAAAGGACTTTCAACCCTGTTTTTCACAGAAATGTGGGAACGAATGAGTTACTACGGTATGCGAGCGATGCTCGTATTATTTATGACAGCAAGTTTACAACAAGAAGGCCTAGGATTTACCGTTGCTTCTGCTGCTGCAATTTATGGCTTATACACAGGTTCAGTATACTTTTTAGGTTTACCTGGTGGTTGGTTAGCAGATAGATTGTTTGGTGGCCAAAAAGCAGTATGGTATGGCGGTATTATTATCATGTGTGGCCATATTATCTTAGCCGTGCCACATGAATATTCATTTTTCATTGGTTTGATCTTTGTTGCAACAGGTACTGGTTTACTTAAACCTAATATCAGTGCCATGGTTGGTCAGCTTTATACTGACGAAGATGAGCGCCGTGATGGTGGTTTCGCTATTTACTACATGGGTATTAACTTAGGTTCTTTAATTGGTTACTACGTGTGTGGTTACTTTATGGAAAACGTAGGTTGGCACTGGGCATTTGGTGCCGCGGCTGTTGGTATGGGTATTGGTTTAATTCAATACAAGCGCACACTTAAAAACTTACCAGATCACAGCGCATTACCTGCTAACCCATTAAGCCCTAAAGGTACTTCGCGCGCATGGGGCGGTATTGCTGCATTTGTTATCGCGACCGCCGGTGTTACCGCTGCTGCGATGACAGGTGCTATTGTCATTAACCCATCGATTGTTGCAGGGTACACCGCAGTTATATTTACTGTTATCTTTTTCGTTTACTTTGGCCTTATATACTTCAAAGGCAAACTAACCGATGCTGAAAAACAAAGAATGTGGGCGCTATTTTTAGTCTGTGTCGCTTCAGCCTGTTTTTGGTCTGGCTTTGAACAAGCCGGTTCTTCATTAAATCTGTTTGCTCGTGACTACACAGACCGTCTGGTTGGCACATTTGAAATTCCAACGACTTGGTTCCAATCTCTAAATTCATTGTTCATTATTGCGCTATCGCCATTCTTTGCCGCTTTTTGGATTAATTTATCTAAAAAAATGGTCTCGCCTACTTACAGCGTAAAATGTGCGTTGGGCCTCGTTATTATGGCTTCAGGCTTTTTAGTAATGTTTATGGCAGCACACTATGCTGCTGAAGGCTTAAAAGTAGCACCTTATTGGCTTGTTACTACGTATTTCTTACACACAGTGGGTGAGCTTTGTTTAAGCCCAGTTGCATTGAGCGCTGTAAGTAAGTTATCGCCTCGCCGCTTTACTGGTCAAATGATGGGGGTATTCGTACTTACATATTCTATCGGTAACGTTATTTCAGGATTACTTGCTGGTAACTTTGATCCTAACAATGTTGAAGAAATCCCGAACCTTTACCTACAAATTGCCTTATTTAGTATCGGTGTAGGTATCATCTTAGTACTGATGAGTTTTAAAGCTAAAATATGGGAAAAACAAGGTTTAGAACAAACCGCACCAACACAATAATTTAGATTTATCACACGCATAATTATGAGCTTTGATAAATGATATCAAATACCTCCTGTAGTTAACTGCAGGGGGTATTTTTATGGGCGCTAGATTAAACCACACAATTTTTACATTCAGCCGTTTATTATTTATACCTCATCACTGTGCAAAACGAGTTTATAGCAGCAAACCATCAATACTCTTTGATTTTATATATATCGCAGCTAACCAAACTCATTAAAAGTGTAAATAATAAAATACAAAAACCGCACTTTTTTAAGCGCAAAAAAACTAATAACACATATAAATAAATTAAATTAAACTATTAATAATCAATAATTTAATAAGAAAATCCGCACTTTCATTTCGCTTCCTAATTTTTACTTTCACCTGCTCGTATGTAAATAAACAACATACTTTGATAACCGTCTCGTAAAATTTACACACGCGCTATTTACTAAATAACAACACCCTCTTCCCCAAAACACCAATCTGGTTAATCATGCAGGCAATACGATAACTAATAATCGCAGTGCTTAATTGCGGGAGTAATTATAATGAGTGAAGTAAATAACCCTTTAGGTTTGGTTGGTATTGAATTTACCGAGTACGCAACACCCGATGCCGATTACATGGATAAAGTGTTTACCGATTTTGGTTTTTCAAAGTTAAAAAAATTCAAAGGTAAAGACATTGTTTATTACAACCAAAACGATATTCATTTTTTACTAAATAATGAACGCGATGGTTTTTCAGCTGAATTTGCTAAAAATCATGGCCCAGCAATTTGTTCTATGGGTTGGCGCGTAGAGAACGCTCAAGCGGCGTTTGAAGCAGCGGTTGAGCGTGGCGCTAAGCCTGCTACTGATGCAGCAAATAAAGACTTACCGTACCCTGCTATTTACGGCATTGGCGACAGCTTAATATACTTTATTGAACAGTTTGGCGATAAAGGCTCTATCTACGCAAACGACTTTGAAGATTTAGCTGAGCAAAACGTCGTTAATGATAAAGGGTTCTTACGTATCGACCACTTAACCAATAACGTATATAAAGGCACAATGGAAACATGGGCTAACTTTTATAAAGACGTGTTTGGTTTTACCGAAGTGCGCTACTTTGATATTAAAGGCCAAAAAACAGCCTTACTCTCTTATGCATTAAAATCACCTTGTGGCACTTTCTCTATTCCAATCAATGAAGGTAAAGGTAACGACAATAACCAAATTGATGAATATCTAGGTGAATACAATGGTCCAGGTGTACAGCATTTAGCCTTTTTAACTGACGACTTAGTGAGTTCACTTGATAAGTTAGATAAATCAACTATCGCCACTTTAGATATTATCCCTGAGTACTACGATACTATTTTTGACCGTGTACCATGGGTTAAAGAAGACAAAGAAAAGATTCGTGAGCATCAAATCCTGGTTGATAGCCAAAGCGAAGATTGCTACTTATTGCAAATTTTCTCTAAAAACTTATTTGGCCCTATCTTCATTGAGATGATTCAACGTGTTGACGATGGTGGCTTTGGTGAAGGTAACTTCCAAGCGCTGTTCGAATCAATCGAGCGAGATCAAGAACGCCGCGGCGTTTTATAATTAAAATTATGACTCTAAAAAGCAGCGTATTTCGCTGCTTTTGTCGTTTAATCGTAACTAAGAGAGCTTATCTCTCTTTGCGTGTTTAAATCGCGCTTTTCATCACCATATAACTAGTAGATATTTAAAACTTGCTGGTGCTATGTTCTTATTTAATAAATTGATATGCGCGATCAACTAAACCAAAGGAAATGTAATGAGTTTAATTAACGAAACCCATGATATAAATTTAACTAGCTGGGTTGCATCAGCAAATGATGCACAATGCGACTTCCCTATCCAAAATCTACCTTTTGCCGAAGTACGTCGCAAAAATAGCAACGAAGCTTTCCGAGGCGCGGTTGCCATTGGCGATCAGGTTATTGATTTAGCAAAAGTAAATGAACTCGCTATTTTTAGTGGCGATGCTCAAGTCGCCATTGCTGCAGCAAGTAATCCTACACTAAATGAGTTTATGGGTCTGGGTGAGCAATATTGGTCAGCCCTACGTTTAGCATTATCGAAAGCATTACGTGAAGGTTCTGAGCATCAAGAACAACTTACACACGCACTTATTGCGCAAAGCGAGATTGAATTTGCTCTGCCGTGTCGCATTGGCGATTACACCGACTTTTACACCTCGATTTATCATGCTACGGCCGTAGGTAGTTTATTCCGCCCTGATAACCCACTGCTACCGAATTACAAGTGGGTACCGATTGGTTATCACGGTCGTTCGTCATCTATTGGCGTGTCTGGGCAGCAGTTTCATCGCCCTAAAGGACAAACTAAAGCGCCAGACGCAGAAGTACCTTCATTTGGTCCGTGTAAGCGTCTTGATTACGAGCTTGAACTGGGTATTTACTTGGGTAAGGGTAATGAGCTGGGTGATGCTATTGCCATTGAAAATGCTGAAAAACATGTGTTTGGCTTTTGTGTTTTCAATGATTGGTCAGCACGTGATTTACAAGCATGGGAATACCAACCGCTTGGTCCATTTTTAGCAAAAAACTTTGCATCAACCGTGTCACCATGGATTGTAACTACCGAAGCACTTGCACCATTTAGAACAAGCTGGACGCGTGATGAAAATGATCCGCAACCATTGGAATATTTAGAATCAACGGCTAACCGTGATCAAGGCGCATTTGATATTCAAATGGATGTTAAAATTCAAACGCAAAAAATGCGTGATGAAGGCTACAACCCAACACAAGTATCTAAATCTAGCTTTAAGCATTCTTACTGGACTGTGGCACAAATGGTGACTCACCATACGGTAAACGGTTGTAACTTTATGCCAGGTGACATGCTGGGCTCTGGAACGCAATCAGGCCCAACTCATGAAGAAGCGGGTTCATTACTTGAGCTTTCTCGTGGTGGTAAAGAAAAGATTACTTTAAGCAACGGCGAACAGCGTAGCTTCTTGGAAGACGGCGACAACGTGATAATGCGTGGCTGGTGTGAAAAAGAAGGTTTTGCACGTATTGGCTTCGGCTCCGTAGAGAGTACGGTACTGCCAGCAAAATAATTGCAAAATCAATAAACTAGTAAAAAAGGGTGGCCGAATAAGCCCCCTTTTTTATTAATTAAGCCATAGTTACAATTTTTTTCTGGCTTTTTTAGTTGAAATTGTTATCTTGAATCCGTTAATAGCCAGTATATATGTGACATGTCTGTATTCATAAAATCTTTTTTTCATAAAAGCTTCCCAGCTCGCCAGCTGCTTATTCGCCAAAATGGCGAAGTAAAGCATGTGGTTTTGGCGCCGTGGTTACAAGTTTCTGTACTCGCTATTATTATCACCGCTATTGTGTGGATGAGTGTCTCTAGTATTCGTGTGTATATGCAAACACACCAAATATCTCATATCGAACAAACTCAACTTGATAAGCAAGCGCAGTGGCAGCAAAAAGTAAAGCAGCAGCAGCAACGCTATGCATTACAACAAGAACAGTTAGCTGAACTAGAACAAAAACAAGCTTTATTACAAGGTATGATTGAATCATTGCCTGCTTCTATTAGCAAAGACGCCATTAAATTAGAGGGTGAGCTTGACTCCTCCCCTATAAATGAGAGCGAGAGCGAATTCCATGAACCGCTCGAAGATGACAAGTCACAAAACAAACAGGCCGACAATAATGCCACCAGTTTTGAGCAGCGCTACACTTTATTAAACCAGCAATACGATACTAATTTTACCTTATTAGCTGCGCAAATTAATCAACGCCACGACGCTATTTTAGAGATATTGCAAGACACAGGTCTCGAAAATGCACTTGCACAGCACCTCGCCTTAGCGGCACAAACAACGGCGCAAGGTGGCCCGCTGGACATACTTGATGAAAGTAAAATACCCAATACATTTTTAGCCATTGCCGATAAGTTGCTTGTTTTAAATCAGCTAGAAAACTTTTTAACCGCCTTGCCGAACACATTACCCTTACCTGCCGCAAAATATTATATTTCGAGCAACTTTGGGCTTCGAAAAGATCCCATGAATAAAAGACGCGCATTTCATAAAGGCGTTGATTTAGCTGGATGGCATAAAACAGAAATTTTTGCCCCTGCCGATGCAACGGTACGCCGAGCTGGGCGCAATGGTGGTTATGGTAACTTTATTGAATTAGAACATAAAAATGGCGTTGTAACGCGCTTTGGTCACTTAAACAAAGTTAATGTTAAAAAAGGCCAAGTTGTTGCAAAGCACGATGTCATTGGTTTAATGGGCAGTACCGGAAGAAGTACAAGTACTCATTTACACTATGAAGTATTAATAGACGACAAGCATGTCAATCCACTAAAAATAACAAAGGCGCTTTCTCGTGTTTGGTAAAAATAAACAAGCAAAAACGGACTCATCAATCAAGCGAGTGAGTCATACTCCCTCAATTATTTCTAACGATGTGCGTATTACAGGCTCTTTAGTTAGCCAAGGTGAAGTGCAACTCGATGGACGTATTGACGGTGATATTAAAGCTGAGCATTTAGTTATCGGCTCCTCCGGTGTTGTTGAAGGCGTTGTTGAGGCGAGCAGCGTTGTTGTTAAAGGTAAAATCATAGGCTCTTTAAATGCAAGCGAAGTGGAGATCGAAAATAATGCCCATGTACTTGGCGATATTTTTCATGACACACTAAGCATAGAAGCCGGTGCGATTATTGAAGGTAGTTTAAAGCAGCGCTTTGAAAAAGAAGTCATTGAGCATGCTAAAGATAAACCAAAACCGGTTAACGATCTAAAAGCCATTGTTGATAATGAAGACAGTGGCCTTTCGTTTGTAAACAAGTCGTCTACTGCAAAAAGTTAAACCTGAACAAAAAATGGTTTAGTCAATAAACTAAACCATTGTTTTTAGTGCTTTATATAAAAATATAATTTAGCAATTACTTCTTCTTTGTGATGTACATGGTTATATCTGCAGTAAACACCAACTCATTTCGGATATTATAAAGCTTTACCGGCACCACTAAATCTTCTTTATCAATCCATTGATGAGGTAACTCAATTTCAGCAATCGCGGTAACGTCTGTGTCTACTTTAGCTAAATATTGTACTGTCATACCTTTAGGTATCCAACGGTGTGTTTTATGCGGTACCGTCGCATCCACCATTACTCCTGCACACAGCTCAGCCAAATTACATTGAGCAATCGCATGAATTGTTCCAATATGATTATGTACACGGCGTGTGTTTTTAACCACTGCACTACAGTGCCCTGCTTTTAAATCTAAAATAGTGGGTTTCATAGAGCCAAAATAAGGTGCCTTGAAACACACGGCTTTACTGAAAAGCCAGTTACCGCATGGCCACTTTTTAAATTTATGCCATGTTTTAATTAATGCAGACTCATTACTCATTATTATTTTTCCATTGTCTTTGCTTAAAAAGCAAATTAACACATCGGATCAGTTTAAAGAAGTGTGATACTTAAACAAAAATAATCATAATAAGGTTAAAAGTAGGTAACTTGGCTGATACATCGGCCATAAGCCCTTTCTTTTTCATCAGTCGCCACTTAAAATACCGACAAAAGGAGACCTGATGCATACACAGCCCGCTAAACCCAATTTTACTTTATTACTTATCTTAGCGTTACTCGTCATTTTTTGTCCGATGGGCATTGATATTTACCTGCCTGCCTTTCCCACTATCGCAGAGCAATTCTCAGTGAGCGAAAAGCAAGTACAGCAAACGGTGGCTATTTTTATGCTTACTGTTGGTTTGGGGCAATTAATTGCAGGTCCACTCGCTGATCGTTTTGGCAGAAAGCCCGTCGCCTTAACTGGGGTCGCTTTGTATGGACTGGCGGCATTGGGTGCATATTATGCTCCTAGCTTTTTAGTACTGATGTTTGCTCGTGCTATTCAAGGGTTAGGCGCGTGCGCTACCTTTGTTGTCGCTTTTGCAATAGTAAGAGATAAGTTTGGTAGTGAACGCAGTGGCCAAATAATTACCTATCTAAACGGTATAGTTTGCTTTATTCCAGCATTAGCGCCCATTTTAGGTGCTTGGCTAACCGTACAGTTTGGTTGGCAAATGAACTTTCTATTTTTAACCGGTTTTGCATTACTGGGGTTTATTGTCACCTTATTCTTGTTTAGGGAAACACGACCAGCAGACAGTCATTACCAGGGGCATATTTTAGATTTAAGACGCTTTTTCCCCATCATTTCAACCCCATTATTTTTATTTAATAGCCTGCTATGTATGGTCACTATGTCAGCCATATTAGTGTTTGTAACACTGGCTCCTGGTTGGCTCATTACTGAATTAGGTGGCAGCGTAGCCGACTTTACCTTTTGGTTCTCGCTCAATGCAGTGCTTAGTATTCTTGCTAGTTTTATTATGCCTATTTACATTAAACGCCAACCTAAAAGAGCCTTAAAAATAGGCCTTTTAGTGCTAGTGAGTGCCGGCTTACTTATGTTGTTATTAAGCCAATATAAAACCCCATTAGCATTAATGATCCCTATGTTTATTGCTGCCTTTGGTTTTGCTTTAACACTTGGCTCTGCCGCTGGACGAGCTTTAAGTCTGTTCCCTAAGCAAGCTGGCACCGCCTCAGCTCTTTTAGGAGCGATGCAAATGAGTGGGGCAAGTTTATTGGTGTTTATTACTCAATATTTAAACTTATCTACACCCGAGCTTATAGGCACACACTTTTTATTATTAATTCCCTTTTCTTACTTACTATTTCGTTATACTAAATATGCTTAGGCGCTAAAGCGTTTTCTATTACTCTTCAATTTTGGCTAATTCAGGTTTTACCTGATTAGCCGCCCCCTAATTCAAATACAAATGTATATTTTTTGTTTAATACTGGCTACTTTAAAGTTAAATAGTTTTGTTTTTGTAGATAAAATAGCTTGTTTTCTGCTTTTTATTATTTTAATGTCGGTTTAAGTTAACAGAAAGTTAACCAATTAATTCTAGGATATTATAATATGAAAAAGAATAAACTCGCCTTAGCATTAGTTCTTACTGGTATTTTTGCAGCCGGAACTGCCCAAGCTGCAAACGATCGCTTCATCATTCAAGTTGATAATAATAAAAAAGGTGTTGTTAAAGCGCTTACTAAAAAACTAGGTGGTGAGATTAAAGTAGATGGCAATGGATTTATTGCCGCAAAGTTTACTGGTCAAGATTTAAGTAGCTTAAAAGGCCTGCTCAACAACCCACATATTAAACTCATTGAAGAAGATCATAAGCGTGTACCTATGTCATTATTTAACGATGATGTAGGCGATGCAATGCAGCAGCAAATTACGCCTTATGCCGTTTATCAATCACAGGTTGATCAAGTAACTTTTGATGCCAATGCAGGCATGAAAGTCTGTGTTATCGATTCCGGCTTAGATAGCTCAAACCCTGACTTTATTTGGGGCAACATCACCGGTGATAACGACAGTGGCACCGGTAATTGGTTTGATAATGGCGGCCCACATGGTACTCACGTAGCCGGTACAATTGGTGCTGCAGATAATAACCTCGGTGTTATGGGTATGGCACTGGGTGTGGCAATGCACATTATTAAAGTATTTAACGAATCAGGCTGGGGTTACTCATCTGATTTAGCTCAAGCGGCCGATTTATGTTCTCAAGCAGGTGCGAACATTATTAGTATGAGCTTAGGGGGCGGCGGCTCAAACAGTACAGAATCAAATGCGTTTGCTAACTTTACTAATGCAGGCGGCCTTGTTGTTGCTGCCGCGGGTAATGATGGTTGGTGCTAATGATGCCAATAATCAAATTGCTGATTTTTCACAATTCCCAAGTTGTTCATCAGGTCGTGGTAAACGTGCAACAAACGATGAAACCATTTGTGTAGAAGTAACAGCCGGTGGTGTTGATACGCTATCAACCTACCCTGCAGGTATGGCTACAGCAGCGAGTATGTCAGCCGATGGCACAGCATAAAATTCATCAGCAATGGAAAATGCAGGTCAAGTCACGGCGAGTGCCTACTTTATGGGGACCGGCGAAACAGTTGATCCAGCAGCGGCTGGTAAAGTATGTATGATTGACCGCGGCGTTGTTTCATTTTACGACAAAGTGGCTAATTGTGAAAACTCAGGCGGTTTAGGTGCGGTTATTATTAACAATGAAGCCGGCATGTTATACGCAACACTAGGTGATACCAACAATGCTTCAATTCCTGCTGTAGGCGCTGCATTTGAAGATCGTAGTACATTAATAGCCAGTGCCAACGTGACAATTAATATTGGCGCAACTGATTATGGTTTTATGAGTGGAACGTCAATGGCAACGCCTGCAGTTTCAGGTATTGCTGCGCTAGTATGGTCTAACCATAGCGACTGTACAGGCACAGAAATTCGCGATGCGTTAAAAGCAACTGCGCAAGATCAAGGGGCTGCTGGTCGTGATGATTACTTTGGCTATGGTATTGTAAAAGCGGCAGACGCTGATGCTTACCTTACAGCTAATGGCTGTGCGGGTGGCGGCACGGGTGGCGTTGATCCCGAGCCAGGCGTTGATGATATTTCATTATCAGCATCGGGTTATAAATCTAGAGGCAGTAGCTTTGTTGATTTAAGATGGAATGGTGCAGCAACAAGCCAAGTCGATATTTACCGAAATGGTAATAAAGTAATAACAACAACAAATAACAATGCCTACACCGACAGTATAAATACTAAAGGGGGTGGTACGTATACATATCAAGTATGTGAAGCGCTGAGCACTACGGTGTGTTCAAATAATATCACCGTTAGTTTTTAATAAATTTAGCACTTCGTTATGTTTAAAAGTATAACGGCTAGTTTTATAACAATTTAGTATCCTCAACTTAGCGGGCAATATGCCCGCTTTTTATTTTTCTCATTGCTTGATAAAATCACTTACCACTTCTTTTTCGTACTATTTAATGATCAACCCTGACTTTTTGCTCTCATTTTTACTCGCCAGCTTTTTAATGGCCGTTGCGCCTGGGCCATCAAACGCGTTTTTAATGGCGCAAACTTTTGCAAATGGGCGAAAAGCAGGTATGCAGAGTGCTTTTGGCTTTGCGTTAGGTGGCGTAGTACATACATTTTTTGCGGTTGTCGGTTTAAGCGCTATTTTAAAAGCCTCTGAAACTGCCTATGCCAGCGTACAATATGCAGGTGCAGCCTATTTATGTTACTTAGGGTTTATGATGCTTAAAGACACCTTTAAGCCCCCCATTTGCGAGCAAGAAGATAAGCCTCATGTTACCACCAATAAAAACAAAAACGTGATGTTTCAAGCTATGATGACCGAAGTACTAAATCCTAAGGTGGCTTTGTTTTTTATTGCTTTTATCCCACAATTTGTTGACCCTAGCTTGTCATCTGCAACCTTTCAGCTGGCGTTTTTTGGGCTACTGTATCCAATCTTTGCTTTTCCGATTGACTGCACGTATATTTATTTCGGCGATAAAATAGCTCAATTTTTTAGAAATCACCCAAATAGCCAGCTCTGGATTGATAGGTTCACAGGCATTGTATTTATTGCCTTGGCTATCAATTTATTACTCTAACTAATAAGAATCAGCATGGATCAAAAAATACAATCTCTACCTGCGCAAAAAAATATAGCCTTAGTAGCACATGACGGCAAAAAAGCCGCGCTTAAGTTATGGTGCGAAAAACATAAGGCCACTCTAAGTAAACACACTTTATATGGCACAGGGACTACTGGGCATTTAATTGAGAAAACAACAGGGCTTGATGTTATTCAATTATTAAGTGGCCCTATGGGCGGCGATCAACAACTCGGGGCGAAAATAGCGGAGCATGAAATACATGTATTAGTCTTTTTTTGGGACCCTTTAGCTTCGCAGCCTCATGATCCCGATGTTAAAGCTCTGCTACGTTTAGCTGCTGTGTGGAATATTCCTGTGGCGTGTAATGAAGTGAGTGCCGATATGCTACTTAGCTCACCATTAATGGATATAGAGCTTGAGCGAACATTGCCAGATTACGAAAAATACCTCGCAACCCGACAAATATCTCTATAGTAGCTTACTTATAAAGCATGCTGGCCCATTTAGTAAGGCCAGCAGTTACACTACCAAAGTGATCACCGTTCACCATTTTTATGTTGCCTAAATGCTCACTCAACGCTGCTTTAATTAATGGAGACTGAGCACTCCCTCCCGTTAAGTAAATCACATCGGGAGTGGTATTCGCATCAGTAATTGCCTGTTTAGCCAAGGTAACAATCTGAC
This sequence comes from Pseudoalteromonas sp. APC 3694, assembly GCF_030407565.1. Lineage (NCBI taxonomy): Bacteria > Pseudomonadati > Pseudomonadota > Gammaproteobacteria > Alteromonadales > Pseudoalteromonadaceae > Pseudoalteromonas > Pseudoalteromonas sp. APC 3694. Next base: position 73,666 of record NZ_JASDDE010000002.1, on the reverse strand, counting down.
TAATGCTATCGTCAACAGCAAGCGCTAAATCAGCGACTGAAATATCTTTGCTTAATGAGTTATCTAAAAAGGCTAAATCACAATTAAAACTATTTGCGGATGTTAATGCAATTTTAGCCGCTTCAGCTTGTTGAACTAATTGATGACCTTGCTTATTTTGCTGTAAGTGAATAAGTCGTTTATAAAGTTCAGGGGCGCTGACATCGCGTAACTGCGCACTGAGTTCACGATAATGCTGGGCACTATAAAACTGGCTCTGTAAATTCACATCGTTAATTTTACAAGCTTGCCAAAATGGTTGATTAGGTAGTGGTAAACCTGATTTAAACGTACTGCCAAGCCCGAGTAATGGCATTAAACCATGGTAGCTCAAAGCAATATCTAAATCGTTTCCGCCAACACGTTTACCACTATGTGCTAAAAAGTCTGCATCTCGTTGTTGTTTATTCCTAAAACTTGGCCCCATTTGTACAAATGAGCAGTCACTGGTACCACCGCCAATATCAATCACCAATACTTTTTGGTCTTGCGTTAAATCACTTTCATAATCAATCCCAGCGGCGAGTGGCTCATATAAAAACTCAACATCTTTAAAGCCTGCTCGGTTTGCTGCGCGTGTTAAAATGCCCACGGCTTGTTGGTTTGACTGCTCACCGCCAACCGCTTGAAAATTCACTGGGCGACCAATAACAGTTTGGCTCAGCGTATACCCTAACGATAATTCAGCACGTTGTTTTATTTTTAAAATCATTGCTGTGGCAATATCTTCAAAAAAATTGATTTGCCCTTGCTTTAAGCCCGTTGCGCCAAAAAATGATTTAGGGGATTTTACAAAATAACCTTCTTCAGGAAATTGCACATATTCACTAATCGCCTCGCGGCCAATGAATAGGGTGTCGTCGCCGGCTTGTAAGTCTAGGTCTGATTTAATTCGCGGGAGCGTATTAAGCAAGGGTTGGCGCGCGGTTTTATAGGCATGCTCATGCTCTGAGCCCTGCAAATGCTGCGCAACAAAATCAACGACTAAGGCGCTATGATGAGTGTATAAAGTTGATGGAAGATAATGTTTGCCTTGCTCTAAAGGGATAAGCTGAACACGCTCTTCGTTTAAAACACCCATAGCACAATTAGAACTACCATAATCAAAACCAACAAACATAGATCACCAAACATTACCAAAAAGGCCGCGCAATTTAGCATAATTGCTAAAAAATATATACTGAATTGGCCTAAACTCTTTATTTTTCGGGTCTTTCTCGCAAAAAGCTAGCAAAACGCGGTAAACCATTTTTAGTGTATCCGTGGTATCGATAAGTGATTGTTGAACCAATGGCTGGCGGACGCTTGCGTTCTTCATCACTAAAGCCCGTGCCAATAGAAAAGGTTACGCCTTGCTTGGTTTGCACTCGCAATGCCCCGAGCATACCTGTGTATTTACCTTTACCTGGTAAATATTCAATAACTAGCGCTTCAGCATCCAAATAAGGTTTGAGTTTTAACAATGCACTAGAGCGACCACTCGTATGCTTAGCCTCTGCTAAATGAAGCATAACGCCCTCCCCGCCTTGTTTGGTCACCTTATTAAAATAATCGCTTAGTTGCTGATTATCACTAAATTGATATTGTTTTACCGCCTTGATGTGAGGACTATTTAGCTGAGTAATGAGTGACAGGTAATTTTGATAGCGACGATGAAAAGGCGTGTTTGTATCTGGCATATCAAATACTTGATAAGTCACTGTTTGCCAGAGTAAGTCGTCGGGTATTTTTGTTCTAACAATACCACTGAGAACAGAAAATTGACCCCGCTTGGTCCATAACTCACCGTCTAACCAAACATCAGGCAAAGGGGCGGTAAACCACTTAGGAGGATTAATTGGATTACCTTGGCGGGTAACAAATTGTTTCCCCGTCCATATTGCTCTAACGCCGTCAAACTTTTCACTCACCAAATATTGGCGAATATCGTTATGCTTAGTTTCATCATAAACATCAGCGAGTTGCACCTGCGGCAATTGCGCTAATAAACTCGCACTAAAAAGCGTTAAAAAAATAAATAGGTATCTTTGAATAGTAACCATAACTGCATCCTTGCAAATTTAAATATGGCTTAAACTATAGTTGAGATTGAAGCCATTGCCAAAATTCTTCAAGGTTATCCATTTGCTGTGTTGCTTTACTGAAGTCGTGCTGCTCGGTGTGCTTATTAGCAATCGCTACAACGGCTAAGGCTGCATTATTTGCTGCTGTTACACCAGTGAAGGTATCTTCAACGGCAATCGCATTTTTTGCAGCGACCTGCATATTTTTAAGTGCTAATAAATAGGGATCACCGGCAGGCTTTGGATTGGTTACATCGTCTTTTGTAACCACCGTATCAAATAAATCATAAAACCCTAATCCTTTTAGTATTGGCTCAGCTTCATGGCATGCGCTGCCTGTTACTAACGCCATTTTTAAGTCTTGCTCTTTAACCGCGAATAAAATATCTGCAGCATAAGGCATTAAAGGCGGTAAATTGGTTTTAACGTTTGCTAGGGTCTGTTGATCTTTCAAGGTTAAATTTGCAGCAGACTATTTGGTATTTAGGCAAGGCAGAGCCTATGTGGTGTGGTTACTCCCCATAAATAGGCGATAACGCAGCATCAATGCCAAATAGGCGTTGCCCGAAGGGTTCTGCCTAGGGGCGATTAACTCTTTGTTGCTCGGCTTTGACTTATTCTTACATGGATGTAAGCCAGTAGAATAACGCAGGAGCAGTTATCGAGCCCACTAGGTTACAAACCTCGCGCCGCGATTAAATCGCCCCTAGCTTGAACAAATTTAAATCTGCAAAGGTCAACAGACCCTTAAACAAACGGTATTTTTCATCCGCTAAATAGCGACTACTCACAGACAAGTTATGGGTTTGTTTTATTTCCTTTGCAGCGTCAATCGTGGGGCGCCCAGAAAAGCGCTGGCAAAAATCATCTTCGTCATAACGCACACCAAAAGGCGCAAGTAATTGGCTCCAACAGATATAATGCACACTTTGAGAATCAACTAACGTGCCATCCATATCAAATAATACCGCTTCAATAGACATACTTTCTCCTTGTTGTTTAGCTGTTTAGCCTATGCCCTGAATATTAAAAAAGGTGCCTAAGCACCTTTCATTAATGTGTGTTACTCAGTCAAGCCTGCTGGCGGCTCAGCATAAGCGTCTTCACCGGTGTTTACATCAACTAACTCGTAACCACGGGCTTTGCGCATCACTTTAAGTACGGGTTTCTCAAATGCGGTTTTTAAGCGCTCAGCATCATCTTTTAGTTCATCTAACGTGGTACCAAACGGCGCTGCACCCGTTTCTGACCAGTTAGTTACTTTACCATTTAGGTTATATTCCACTTCATGTATTTGATATTGCGCCGCTTCATCTTTGGTTGCTTCACAAAAAATTACACGGTAATTCCAAAATCCAGCCATTACTTTTTCTCTTTAATAAACATATGAGCGCTACTTTAGCAGCTCTACAAAAATAAAAAAGCCTGCACTAGGCAGGCTTTTATCAATAATTACAATTTAACGTTAAATTTTTCGATTAGAAAAAGTTAACTTTAAATTCAGCACCAATGTAACGCTCTTCGTTAACCATTGCTGTGTTGTTGTTGAAATCAACACCACCAATTGCTTGTTGCTCGTCAAATAGGTTACGCACGAATGCTGATACTTCATATTCGTAGTCGCCTTGTGCCCATGCATAACCAGCACGTAGGCCTACTTCTGTTAATGGCTTACCTTCAAACTCAACTGATTCATATAAGAAAAAGTCAATTTCACTACGGTAAGACACATCAGCGTAAGTGAAGAATTCACCTTCAGCGAGTTCTTTAGTGTAACGAAGTGTGATGTTAGAGATCCACTCTGGAGCATGCGGTAAGCTGTTTCCATCTAAAATAGCACGGTCTTCAGGACCAAATGCACCTGGTACTTGGAACGTAGGATCAGTAACAGTACATTGTGCACACACAGCAACGGCTAAATCTTTGTCTTTAAGCTCGGTTTTGTTGTAGCTTAAGTTAAATGTGGCATTTAGCTCATCCGTTAACACCCACTCAGAATCAATTTCGAAACCGTAGCCAGTTGTTTTATCAGCATTTAATAAGCGGTTAAAGTTAGCACCACCACCTACAGCCGTTAGCTGTTGGTCGTCCATGGTGTAATAAAATACCGTTGCGTTAACACGGCCTTGGCCATCTAACACATCAGATTTAATACCTGTCTCAAACGAAGTAACAGTCTCTGAATCAGCAACGGTTACTTCATCACCAAATAAGATACGACCTTGAAGACTCGGTGCACGGAAACTGTTAGCAATGCGGCCATACCAGTTTACGTCATCATTGACTTTGTAGTTAGCCGATAAATCCCAGCTTACGTGATCATCGCTTACATTTTTTTCAATGTAAGTAGCAGCACCACCTACAGGGCTAAGCGTACGATTTGCTGAGAACTCTTTCTCATCGTCTGAATAACGAAGGCCCGCGGTTACTTTTAAATCATCAGTAATGGTGTAATCAACTGAGCCAAACACAGCCCATGCTTTAGTGTCTTGCTGTTGGCTAACAAACCCATTTAATACGCCATTATTAGCCGTATCATAGCTAAAGTTTTCAATCGTTAATGCTTCGTCGAAGTAAAAAACACCCACCTGGTAATTTACATCGCCAGCAAAGTTGCTTGATAAACGTAACTCTTGCGTGTATTGGTCTTGGTCTGGAATACCATCAGCACTTTCTGAAGAAAAAGGAATAAAACCAGGACCCATAGCTACTGGAACATCATTGATAGAGAATCCACCGTAACCACCATCAATGTCAGCACGAGAGTAAATTTCTGCACTTTCCCAACCAGAGATTGACGTTACTGTGTGGTTAGCTAAGTCCCACTCAAGTTTAAGGCTTGCACCTTGTGATTCCACTTGTTGCGTCGCACGCGATGCGGCATCGTGGTAAACCACATCATTTTCAAAATCATCAACTAAGTCGTTAGTGCCAGGCTTGATAGTATTGGCACGAAAGGCAATTGGAGAGCCATCTAAATCACGGACATGGTAGTTTAATAATCCAGTGAAATCGTCACCTTCATATAAAAATTGAATACGTGCAGCTTGTTCAGTGTAACCACCTAAGGCATCTTTTTGTTCAAAGCCCGGTGCGCGATTATCAATGTAATCGTCTTTGTCTTGCCAAAGTACTGAAACACGCGTTGATAAACGGTCTGTTAATGAACCACCAACTGCGCCTTCAAAATCAACTGCGCCACGGCTACCGTATGATACAGAGCCATAACCTTCAAATTCTTGACTTGGTTTAACGGTATCAAATTTAACTAGACCAGCAGGCGTATTACGGCCGAACAACGTACCTTGTGGGCCACGAAGCACTTCAACACGGGCTACGTCAAATACAGGGAAACCTTTTAAAATAGCATTTTCTTGTACAATTTCATCAACCACAAGTGACACAGGCTGTGAAGCATTCAAATCGAAATCAGTGTTACCTAAACCACGTACATAAAAGCGTGGGAATGAACGGCCAAATGAAGATTCAATAGATAAACTTGGGATTTTCGCATTCATAAAACGAATATCCATACCAGCTGAGCTGTAAGCATCTAAACTGTCGCCTTGCAGGGCTGAAACAGCAACAGGTACTTCTTGAGCGTTTTCTACTCGTTTACGAGCAGTTACTTGAATAACTTCTAGTTGGTTCTTCTTAGCAGTAGTTTCTTGCTCAGCAGCTAGGGCTGAAATTGAAGTACCTGCTACGGCAGAGAACAACGTTGCATTGATAAGGGTTGCTAACGTAGATCTTTTCATTGCTTTCATGTCGGGGTTAACCTTTTTAGTGCACTCTTGTTCAACGGTTGATGTGTTGCGCAATTACATAATTACGGATTCAGTCAATTTTTCGCGACTTGCTCTATGCGGCGCGGACCTTATTACCGAGAGTACAAAAACGGCATAAATAAGGCTGACTGAATGCGCGAGATTATACCATGCTGTAATTAATTTACCGCATACTGAGTGTTAAAAATATAAACTTATTTTTAACACTTAAGCGCACTATCCCGACTTTTAGTGTACTTTTAGCAACTAAACAACCAAAAAGCGGACATATGTCCTTACAATGAATTATTAAAAAATATAGCAAAATAACGCGGCACTTTTTTAAATACTACTTTTTCACTAATGAACGTGTGAGTGCAATTTCACCATCAATATGAATATCTCGCTGCGGGAATGCAATAACCACATCGTGTTGTTCAAACACTTCATAAATACTAAAGCGAATATCACTGCGCACTTGTCTTAAGCGAGTTTCAGATTCAGCGCACACCCAAAAAATAGCATTAAAGACCAGCGAGCTGTCGGCAAAGTCATCAAACAATACGGTTGATTGAGGCGTTGTTAATATTGCTTCATGTTCATCTAATACTTGCTGAATTAACTTTTTAACCAGTAATACATCAGAGCCATAAGCTACGCCTACGCTTACCGACGAGCGCGCATTGCCATCAATGAGCGTCCAGTTTGTAACCGTATTTTCTAATAACTGGCTATTAGGGATCAACATATGCACCCCGTCGTTTCTGCGAATGCGGGTAGAGCGAGTGTTAATAGTTTCAACCACCCCTTTTGCAGTGCCAACTTCTAGAAAATCGCCAATACGGATTGGCCGCTCCCACATTAATATCCAACCGCTAATAAAGTTATTAATAATATTTTGTGCACCGAACCCCACACCAATGGCAATGGCACCCGATACAAAGGCAAATGCGGTTAGTGGAATGTTGAGCACCTCAAGGGAGGTAAAAAGTAAAATCGCAATACTTAAAATAAAATAAAAACGCGTGAATAAATGCACTGCATCTGGGCTCATTTTTCGAGCAAGTAATGACTTCTTAATCAATTTACCAATACGTGTAACCACAAACCACATAGTAAATAAAATCAGTGGGACTTGAATGACTTTAGCAACCGTAATATGTACGTCGTTATAACTAAACAGCACAAAACCTAGTATGTCGTTAATTTGTTCTATATTCATGATTATTCCATATAAAAATAAGCTAGCAGTTAGTAAATCAGTAAATGCTAATAATTGAGTGAGTCTAGCATGTGGTTAAATTAAATAAGTAACAGTCTGTTTAAAATAATGACGGTAAAACAACCGTGATTGCCTCGTGTCGACATGCTTGCATTGAGCTTGGGGTAATTTGGGCTGTTTACTGCTGCTTTTATCTACTAAAGCTGTTTTTGCAATCTAATTTGAGTTTAAATCCTGCTTTAAATCGATAAACTTTGTTGTATATAAGTCAAAATTTGGTAAGTTAACTGTGTTTTCGACTCACTAAGCCTATTTCGGCTATTTTTTCTATGGAGTTACTATGCGTAAAACACTGATTGCCACTACGATTGCTAGTGCACTTTTATTATCTGCCTGCTCTTCTGAGAGCACTAAAGAAACAACACAAGAAACCGCAGCGCAAGTTCAAGACATTAACGCAAGCAATGTATTGTTCAAACCAAGTCCACTTCAATACATGGCACCTGAGTTTGATAAGTTTGGTACGACTGAATACGAAGCCGCATTTGATGCAGGTATTGCACAGCACAATGCAGAAATACTGGCAATTGCCAACAACCCAGCGCCAGCCACTTTTGAAAACACTTTAGTTGAAATGGAACTGGCAGGCGAGCTACTAAACCGCGCATCAGCTGCGTTTTATAACCTATCTGGCCTTATCTCAAACGATGAGTACCAACGTATTGATAAAAAAATGGCGCCAGTTTTCTCGGCTCACTCTGATGACATTTATTTAAATGGTGCATTGTTTAAACGTGTACAAACGGTATACGACAATAAAGATAAGTTAAGCGCTGAAGATCAACGCCTAGTCGATTTTTACTACAAACAGTTTGTTAAAGCCGGTGCAAAATTAAACGATGCTGAAAAAGCAAAAATGCGTGAAATCAACGCTGAGCTTGCAAAACTATCAACTGAGTTTTCTCAAAACGTATTAAAATCGTTTAAAGAAGACGTCATTTTAGTAACAGATAAAAGCAAACTAGCTGGTTTATCTGAAGGTGAAATTGCAGGTCTTGCAGCAGCTGCTAAAAAAGCAGGCAAAGATGGCTACATGATCACCCTAGTGAACACCACACAACAGCCTATTTTATCTAGCCTTGAAAACCGTGAACTGCGTGAGCAGATTTTTAAAGCATCAACCAACCGTGCAGCTAAAACCAACGGCCCTATCATTATTAAAGAAACTAACCTGCGTGCACAAAAAGCAGAACTGTTAGGCTTTAAAGATTGGGCTTCGTATGTAATGACTTCACGCATGGCGCAAACCACTGATAACGTGTACGGTATTTTAGATGACCTAGCGCCAAAAGCAGTTGAAAAAGCGCAAGCAGAAGCAAAAGCGATTCAAAAAGTAATTAACGATTCTGGTGAAAGTTTTGAACTAAAACCATGGGATTGGTCTTTCTATGCAGAAAAAGTACGTGCTGAAAAATACGACCTAGATCCAGCCTTAGTTAAGCCTTACTTTGAAATGCAATCGGTTATTCATAACGGTTTATTCTTTGCAATGGAAAAACTTTACGGCATTACATTCAAAGAGCGTAAAGACCTACCGCTTTATCACGAAGACGTCATGGCGTTTGAAGTATTTAATGCTGATGGCAGCGCAATAGGCTTATTTTACATGGACCCATATGCACGTGAAGGTAAACGTGGCGGTGCATGGATGAGTGCATACGTAAGCCAAAGCGGCTTAAAAGGCACAAAACCGGTTATTTATAATGCACAAAATATTCCAAAGCCAGCAGAAGGCGAGCCAACGTTAATGACGTTTGACGAAGTGTCGACTATGTTCCATGAGTTTGGTCATGCAGCACACGGTTTATTCTCTGACGTTAAATACCCAAGCCTAGCAGGTACTGCTACAGCGCGTGATTTTGTTGAATTTCCATCACAAGCACATGAAGACTGGATGATTGAGCCAAGTGTATTAGCTAACTACGCTAAGCATTACAAAACAGGTGAGCCAATTCCTCAAGCACTACTTGATAAAGTACTTGAGTCGCAAAAGTTCAACCAAGGTTTTGGTACCACTGAATATTTAGCTGCAGCACTACTGGATATGGAATGGCACTCATTTGGTTCTGATAAGAAAATAACTGACGTACAGCAGTTTGAAAGTGACGCATTAAAGGCACATGGTATTGATTACTACCCTGTTCCACCGCGTTATAAATCAAACTACTTTAGCCATACGTTTGCAGGTGGTTACTCAGCGGGTTACTACGCCTACCTGTGGACTGAAGTATTTGCAGCCGATGCCTTTGCTCATATGGAAAACAACGGTGGCTTAACGCGCGAAAATGGCGATAAGTTCCGTAAAGAGATCCTATCAAAAGGTAATAGCCGTGACTTAATGCAAAGCTACATTGAGTTTAGAGGCCAAAAACCAACCACTGACGCCCTGCTTAAGCGCCGTGGTTTAGTTGATTAATATTTTTAAGCAACTGATATAAAAGCCCGCTTGCGGGCTTTTATTGTTTATAGAACAATATATAACAGATAAACTGACACCATTACTTAAGACAAGATGAGTGTTATGGGCTATTTATTTGCAGTTACCCTTCTTTGGGCGTTTTCGTTTAGTTTAATTGGTGTGTACTTAGCAGGCCAAGTTGATGCATGGTTTAGTGTGTTAATTCGTGTTGCTTTAGCAGCGTTAGTATTTTTGCCTTTTTTAAAGAAAATCCCCACCCCGCTTGCGTGTAAACTCATGCTGATAGGCGCACTGCAACTGGGGGTTATGTATGGCTTTTATTACCACTCATTTTTGTTTTTAAGTGTGCCTGAGGTGCTGTTATTTACTGTAATGACCCCGCTTTACATTACGCTTTTAAACGATGCGCTAAATAAACAGTTTAATCCGCAGTTTTTTATCGTTGCATTTATTGCCGTACTAGGTGCTATTACCATTCGTTATGAAAACTTAGACAGTAACTTTTTAGTCGGATTATTACTGGTTCAAGGCGCTAATATTAGTTTTGCCATCGGCCAAGTAACCTACAAACGATTAATGCTTAATAAACAACTCGATGATAAAACCGTATTTGGTTGGTTTTTTATTGGCGCACTAATTGTTGCAAGCGCCTGTTACGCCTTATTTGGTGATCTTAACAAATTACCAAGTACCTCAACTCAATGGGGCATACTGATTTATTTAGGTATTGTGGCCTCTGGTTTAGGCTACTTTATGTGGAATAAAGGCGCGACGCTTGTCAATGTTGGTGCGCTGGCGGTGATGAACAACTTACTTATTCCTGCCGGTATAATTGTTAATGTGCTTATTTGGAATCGAGACGCTGACCTACTTAGATTAAGCATTGGCGCGGGAGTGATGCTGGTTGCCTTAGTGGTAAACCAAATAATGACTAAATCAGCAAATTAATCACTCTGTAGTGAAATTGTCATTAATAATTAGTAAGGTAGCGTCCACTTTTATTTTTAAGGACAAATAATGAAGCGCATACCTTTTCTAACAACTTTTTTATTATTAAGCTCACTTACTGGCTGTGATGACGATGTAAAAATAGTCGAAAAAGAAGTGGTTGTTACCAACACTGACGTTGAAATTGTTGAAGTATCTACCCCGGTTATTGTTGAAGTAGCACAAGGCACTAATATTCAACTAGGTACTCGCCCAGACTACCTAGTTGACGATATGGCTAGCAGCGCACTAAAAACAAAATTAGAATCGTGCAAGGAAGGTCCTTTTTATCGTACTGATTTTTCAATTGGTCACCGCGGTGCTCCAATGCAATACCCAGAACACACTAAAGAATCTTATATTGCAGCCGCTCGCATGGGAGCAGGTGTTGTCGAATGCGATGTAACCTTTACCAATGATAAAGAGCTAGTATGTCGTCATTCTCAGTGCGACTTGCACACCACCACCAATATTTTAGCCATTCCAACATTGGCTGCTAAATGTAGTGAGCCATTTACCCCAGCAAACTCTAACAGTGGCACGCCTGCTTCAGCTAAATGTTGTACCAGTGATATTAGTTTGACAGAATTTTTAACTCTTGAGGGCAAGATGGATGGCGCGAACACCAGTGCCACCAATGTTAGCGATTACATGAAAAGTACACCCCGTTGGCGCACTGACTTATACGCCACCTCTGGTACACTCATGACCCACAAACAAAGTATTGCACTCTTTAAAGAGCTGGGAGTAAAAATGACCCCAGAGCTTAAATCCCCTCAAGTAAGTATGCCTTTTAACGGTATGACCCAAACGCAATACGCACAAAAAATGCTGGATGAATACACGCAAATGGATGTACCCGCTTCGCGAGTGTATCCGCAATCATTTAATTTAGCCGACGTAGAATATTGGATTAATACTAATCCTGAATTTGCAGCGCAGAGTGTCTATTTAGATGGGCGCGACAGCAATGCAGGGTTTGATCCAAACAACGCTGTAACATGGCAGCCATCTATGGCAGAGCTCGTAAACGACGGCGTTAAAATTATTGCGCCACCCATATGGATGCTATTAAGCATAGATAACAACAGTAATATTGTTCCCTCACAGTATGCCATTGACGCTAAAGCCGCGGGGCTTAATATCATTGCATGGAGTCTTGAGCGCTCAGGCCCTCTAAATCAAGGTGGCGGTTATTATTATCAGTCAATTAGTGATGTTATAGATAACGATGGCGATATGTTCACTGTGGTTGATGTGTTAGCGCAAGACGTAGGTGTAATGGGTATCTTTTCCGATTGGCCAGCAACCGTAAGTTACTATGCTAGTTGTAATAACATGCCTGCAAGTATTTAAACTTTAAGGCGTGTTTATTTTATCGCGCTCAGTTACCATATATTTTATATATGATTTAACTGAGCACTTTTATGATCATCCAACACCACCATGCTGACTTGCCTACCCCAACGGGGTTAATGCGCACTACGGTTTATCGCCCACACGCTCACGGGCAATTCCCAGCCATTATTTTTTACTCTGAGATTTTTCAGCAAACCGCGCCTATTGCTCGCAGCGCCGCTATTTTGGCAAGTCATGGTTTTGTGGTACTTGTGCCAGAAGTATTTCATGAGCTTAACCCTATCGGGACAGTGCTTGCTTATGATGACGAAGGTAAAGATAAAGGCAATAACGATAAATGGGCAAAACCGCTTGAATCTCACGACAGCGATACCCAAGCGTTAATCGACTTTGTACAAACACACGATTATTGTACTGGCTCTGTGGGTGCAATGGGTGTTTGTATTGGTGGGCATTTAGCGTATAGGGCCGCATTAAACCCCGCAATAAAAGCTGCTTTTTGCTTATATCCCACTGATATTCATAGCGATACTCTTCCCGCACAAAAAGGGAATAATTCATTTGAACGTATGGCCGATATACAAGGTGAAATCCACTTTATTTGGGGAAAACAAGACCCCCATGTGCCACAACAAGGTCGCGACAAAATTTATCAACAAGCGGTTAGTACGGGTATTAATTACCAATGGCAAGAAGTGAACGCGCAACATGCCTTTATGCGTGATGAAGGCGAGCGGTACGACGCAGCACTTGCTATCACCATGTATCAGCAAGCCGTTGCTTTGTTTAACCGAGTGCTTTAAGCGCTATTATTTAAGCATACCTAATGCGGTATGTTGCTTTACAAAATACGCTTTTAAATAATCAATAAACAAACGCAGTTTTTTAGAGCCCGCCGCCCCAGGCGGGAACACCCCATAAAGCTCAATGTCTTTGCTTTTATAATCATCAAGTATAATTTGCAGCAAACCCGCTTGTACTTTTGGCCATGCATCATAAAGTGGAATACGGCCAATACCATGCCCCGCCTCTACAAACGCAGTGCGTGCAGCAGCGTTATTGGTGCTTAAACTACCTTGCATTGTAATATCGACCTTTTTGCCTTCTTTTTGTAAGGTCAGCGTTTTACTGCCTAATTGATAAACCACCCATTGATGCTTTGCCAACTCATCGGGTGTGGTGGGTTTACCAAAATGCGCAAAATAATCGGGCGCACCACAAATACAGGTACTCATAGTAGTGAGCTTAGTGGCTTGTAAGTTCGAATCGCGCAGTGCAACCCCTCTAATTGCAAAATCAAACCCGTGCTTAATAATATCCACCACATCATCAGTTAGCTGTAAATCTATATCAATTTTAGGGTACTGACGTTTAAAGGTATTTATTGCCGGTACAATTAACTGCATCCCTACATTTACTGGGCAACTTATTTTTAATAGCCCTTGAGGTTCACTTTTTATATTTTCTATTTGCTGATTAGCGGCATTAGCTTGCTCTGTAATAACACGGCAACGCTCATAATAGGCCATTCCGGCTTCGGTTAACGCCATGGTGCGGGTAGAACGGTTAAGTAGCGTCACTTCGAGCTGTGTTTCTAATTTTTTTAAGTGATAACTCGCTACGGCACGGGTCAGCCCTAATTGTTTTGCCGCTGCAGTTAAGCTGCCCTGCTCTACAATTTGTGCAAATACCACCATACTTTTTAACTGTTCAAACGAGACTTTCATAGGTGCTCCAATGCGGTTTTAACTTCAACCCTCTTATTGTATCAATTATTGAATCAATTAAGTTAAATTTATCATCGTTGTTTAAAGCTCTCTTAGTGCATATAGTATTTACCAAGCAAGATTAATTAATTTAAATCATCATAAGGAATACCTTACATGGCTAAAAAAATACTAATGGTTCTTACATCACATGCAGAGCTTGGTAACACAGGCGAAAAAACTGGTTTTTGGGTAGAAGAATTTGCAGCCCCTTATTACGCATTTGTTGATGCAGGTATTGAAGTAACATTGGCTTCTCCAAACGGCGGTCAGCCACCGATTGACCCAACTAGTATACTTGCTGATTTTCAAACTGAGGCAACCAAACGTTACGATGCAGACAGTGGTGCACAAACACTGATGGCAAATACCAAAGTTTTAAGCGAAGTAAACTCTTCTGATTACGACGCCGTATTCTACCCTGGTGGTCACGGCCCTTTATGGGATTTAGTCGATAACACCGATTCTGTATCGCTCATTGAAAGCTTTATTAAAGAGCAAAAGCCAGTCGCTGGCGTGTGTCATGCAAGTGCGGTATTTTTAAATGTTAAAGACGCTGATGGCAATGCATTAGTCGCCGGTAAAAAAGTAACGGGCTTTACTAACAGCGAAGAAGCTGCTGTACAACTTACTGACATTGTTCCATTTTTAGTTGAAGACGAACTTATCAAAAAAGGTGGCGATTACCAAAAAACCGATGACTGGGGCGTACTTGCTCTAGAAGATGGTTTATTGATCACCGGTCAAAACCCAGCAAGCTCAGAACTTGCAGCTAAAAAGCTATTAACTAAACTAGGTTAATAGCAGCCAACAACTCAAATCAGCACAGCATTTTATGCTGTGCTTTTTTAATTGCTTTTCATTACCTTATACAATTCCTATACTGGCAACACTTTCGGTAAATTAGGATCACACTATGGCCACTAAACCAAACACGCTTTCACTTATTACCAGTACCCGTTTTGCTATTTTTAGCATTATTATTATTTGTTTTGTATTGCAGCTTATTAATAGCCTACCAGGCATTAATTTAAACGGTTTAGGTATTTATCCCAGAAGTATTCAAGGGCTGGTTGGTATTCTTTGTGCTCCCTTTTTACACGGTAGCTGGTGGCATTTTGCCAGTAATATGTTGCCATTTGCTGTATTAAGCTGGTTAATTTGCCAGTACAGCGTACAGCGCTTTTATAGTGTATTTATATTCACCGCTTTAGTAGGTGGCTTATTAGTTTGGATGTTTGCTCGCAGTAATATTCATGTGGGTCTAAGCGGAGTCATCTATGGTTTGTGGGGCTTTATTTTATGCTATGGCATTGTAAGACGTTCATTTAAATCGATTTTTATCGCTGTTATCGTGGCATTTTTATACAGCGGCTTTATCTGGGGCGTATTACCACAGCGTTTTCATATCTCGTTTGAGAGCCATTTGTTTGGTGCATTAAGTGGATTGTTTTTAGGCTATAAACTAGCAAAAGCAGATAAATTAAAAGCAACAACGGGCAAAGCAAATACGCACGTTTAAACTATTAGAGGCTATTTATGAGTGATAACAACGACTACACCCCAGCAAAAGTATGGACATGGGACAATGAAAGTGGCGGTAAATTTGCAAACATTAACCGCCCAATTGCAGGGGCAACCCACAATAAAACCTTGCCTATTGGTAAACATCCATTTCAGCTTTACTCATTAGCGACCCCTAACGGGCAAAAAGTCAGTATTATGTTTGAAGAGCTTTTAGAGCTTGGCTTAACCGATGCCGAATACGATGCGTATTTAATTAATATTGGTGAAGGCGATCAGTTTGGCTCTGACTTTGTTGATATAAACCCGAACTCAAAAATACCCGCGCTGATGGATCATTCAACCACACCGCCAACACGCATATTTGAGTCAGGTGCTATTTTACAATACTTAGGCGAAAAATTTGATGCCTTTATTCCTAACGATCTCAAAGCCAAAACAGAGTGTCGTAACTGGCTATTTTGGCAAATGGGCTCAGCACCTTACTTAGGCGGTGGGTTTGGCCACTTTTACAGTTATGCACCGAGTAAAATGCAATACCCGATTGACCGCTTTACCATGGAAACTAAGCGCCAGCTTGATGTACTAAACCGCCATTTAAGTGACAACGAATACATGGCAGGCAGTGAATATTCAATTGCCGACATTGCCATATGGCCTTGGTATGGCTCACTGGTATTAGGCGACTTATACGACGCCGCCGAGTTTCTAGATGTTGCATCTTATACCCATGTGGTTCGTTGGGCTAAGCAAATAGCAGCGCGTCCAGGTGTAAAACGAGGTCGTCGCGTTAACCGTACGTGGGGAGCAGAAGAGGATCAACTCGCAGAGCGCCACAGTGCTCGTGATTTTGAATAAGACGCTGCTTTAGTACAAACAAAAAATCAGCGCTTAGCTGATTTTTTTGTGTTTATTTGGGGTTCCTTTATTCTTAGCTGGTAAAATGACTTTGTAATCCCAACAGTAGAAAAGTTAAGCATACCATCTTAATATATATAAATATTTGTACTTATACAGCGGTAAAATAGAGTGAAAAAACTGACAAAAGAACAAATCTATAAACGCTTAAACAATGAAGAAGACGCCCGAGCTTGCAAGGCCATCGACGACAATGCCTGTCAGGAAGTACCCGGTAATTTTATTATTTTACTCATTAGCCAGCTGTTTAGTAAATTTGCCGATGCACTGCTTAATCCAAAAATAACGCTGCCATGGTTAATGCAAAGCTTAAATGTACCAGCGAGTTTTATTGCTTGGTTAGTACCAATCAGAGAATCGGGTTCATTGCTGCCCCAACTTGCTATTGCTAACGTTATTCGCAAACTCCCCGTTCGTAAATGGGTATGGGTAATAGGTGCAGTGATACAAGCAGGATGCATTTTAGCCATGGTTGCGGTGGCGTTTACCCTCAAGGGCGCACAAGCAGGCTACGCTATTATTGGCTTATTAATTTTATTTAGCCTTGCCAGAGGGTTTAACTCTGTCGCTGCAAAAGATGTGCTGGGCAAAGTTATTCCTAAACAGCAACGCGGTAATATTAGCGGGCTTGCTGCGAGCATTGCCGGTTTTGCCACCTTAACGTTTGGTCTCATGATGTGGTTTTTTTCACAGCAAAAAGATCAAGACATTGTGATCATCGCTTTACTACTGGGTGCATTAATGTGGCTGATTGCCGCGTTTTCTTATGCACAAATTAACGAATATAGTGGCGCTACCGAAGGAGCTAATAATGGCCTATTGCACGCGTTTTCAAAGTTAAAAATTTTATACCAAGACAAACAGTTTGCGCATTTTGTTATTACACGTGCCTTACTGCTTTGTTCAGCATTGAGTGCCCCTTTTTATATTATTTTAGCCAGTAAACAGTCGTTTGAATTTTCTTTACTTGCCACCTTTATTGCCGTTTCCGGCTTTGCAAGCCTAGTCTCAGCGCCGATTTGGGGGCGCTTAAGTGACTTATCTAGCCAGCGAGTGCTGGTACTTAGTGCCACTTTGGTTACCATTAATGGGCTGGCTGTATTTGTTATTGCAACTTGGTATAACGAGCTGCTACTAAATTGGTGGGCTATGCCTATTTTGTACTTTTTACTCTCAGTTGCGCATCAAGGAGTGCGCTTAGGGCGAAAAACGTACCTCGTCGATATGGCAGAGGGTAACAAACGCACCGATTATGTGTCGGTTAGTAATACCGTTATTGGGGTTTTATTACTGATGTTGGGCAGCATAGGCTTATTAGAATCGTTTTTATCAACCGCAGAGCTTATTTTGCTTTACAGCGGATTAGGTTTTTTGGGGGCAATGAGTGCACTGTTTTTACCAAAAACAGAGTAAATAGCGCGCTGTTTAACCTAATGTAATTAAAACGCTCACCTTTAAAGTTGTGGGCGTTTTAATACAAACTTATCTTTAGTGGTGCTAAAGTAATCGCCGCCCATTTTGCCCACTGCATTTAATAATTCAGGGTCAATATAGCCACCACTCATCACTTCATCGTCTATACAAATACCCACTACATCCAGCAACATCATTTTTCCACCGCCAGGCTCATTTGAAATACTAATAACTTCGCGTAACTTACATTCAAACCGTACTTTTGAATCGGCAACGCTTGGCGCGTTAACTAACTTACTTGGAGCTTGGGCAATGTTAGCTGCATCAAACTCGCTTATATCACTAGGATAATTTGCACAACTTTGGTTCATTTTTTCAACTAGCTCTTGGCTGACAATATTAACCACACATTCTTTAGTTGCCATTAGATTACTAAGCGTATCTTTATTCGTTTTATCACTAGGGTTTACTTGCGTAACACTTAAAACAGCTGGCTTGCAACTAGCCACAGTAAAAAATGAATAAGGCGCAATATTTGCACTACCTTCGCTATTTAATGTACTTATCCATGCGATAGGCCTTGGGCTGATACCGCCTACTAAGTAAGAGTAAACATTTTGGTTGGTATTTTCGGTGAGATCTAAAAACATATTTTTTCAACTAAATAAGAATATCAACATGCCTAATATCTTAATCCGATGAAGGTTGGGGTTAAAGAAGATTTACAAATGAGAAAAGTTAAAAAGTAAAACCGAGCCTTCAGGCTCGGTTTTCAATCCATTTAGCAAGGCGCTACATTATTGAATACTCTGACTTTTGTTTTTAAATCAAATGCAGCATAAGCTGCAACAATAATAAAACACCCCGCAGGCACAACATAAGAAAACGCGACACTGTATGTATCAATAAACACAGCTTGGAATACAGGAATTATCGCTCCACCTAAAATAGCCATTACTAAACCAGCAGCACCTAGTTTTGCATCATCGCCTAACCCATGTAGTGAAATCGCGTAAATAGTTGGAAACATTAACGACAAGCAAGCCGATATACTTACCAGCGCCCATACGCCACTTATATTTGGCATTTTCACCATATAAAAACACAGCAGCATTGCAATAATAGAGGTTGCCATTAACAGTTTGGCAGGACGAATAAATCCCATAAGCCAGGTCATTACAAATCGAGAAACTAAAAAGGTGATCATACTGTATTGTAAAATACTTCCCCCAGTAACTTCATTTGTATCGAGTGCCTCCATTACGTACTGGATGGTAAATGTCCATACACAAGTTTGCGCCGCAACATTAAAAAACTGGGCGATAACACCAAAGCGGTAATGGGTATTTTTAAACAAGCGCTTAAACGTTGCACTAAATTCTACATGCTTAGAGACTTTTTTTTGCTTACAAAAATTAGGTGTTTTAGTAAACGCAATTGCCAACCAAATAAAAACCAACACACAAGCCATACCAACATAAGGCACCATAACTGCATCAAGTTCTGCGCTTATAATGCTAGTTAATTGCTCACTATTCATATTTGTGCGCTCACCAGAGGTTGCGGTATTGAGCTTTGGTAAAATAAGGGTAGCGGCTAAAAAAACACCAATGTTAGTACCGACAGGGTTAAATGATTGCGCCAAATTCAACCTGCGAGTTGCACCTTGTTGGGTGCCCATTCCCATTACATAAGGGTTTGCTGATGTCTCTAAAATAGATAAGCCTCCAGCTAGCACAAACAAAGCCACTAAAAAAAAACCATAAGTCATTGCTTGGCTGGCGGGATAAAACAAAAATGCTCCGATTGCAGCCATCCCTAAACCGGTTAACACACCTGTTTTATACGAAAAGCGTTTATTGATATATGCCGCCGGAATAGCTAGGCAAAAGTAAGCTCCATAGTAGCTAAATTGTACCAATGCAGACTGCACTGACGACATAGTAAAAATTTTACTAAACACTTTTACTAGCGGATCAGTCATGTTTGCCGCAGCTCCCCATGCAGCAAAGCACAGAACAAGTAAAATAAAGGGAACCACCATCTCCTTGGAGACAAGAGGTGTTTGTGTGTGTGTGTGTGTGGTCATTGCCGTGTCTCAGTTGTTAATGTTAAGTAAAGCATTTAACCAGTTAAATATCATTCCGTCAATAAATCAACTATAGTTATTTATTGACCTCCTGTGACTTATTTATACTCTGTCGTAAATTTAATAATAAGAAATGAACCCGGCAATAAAGCTAATATAGTCGCCAATTACACACACTCGGTGTACAATTAATCAGGTTATTCAAGATAATAACAACTAGGTAGGAATAATTATCAAATCTAAAAACCCTCGACTCTCTTTACAAGAAGGCCGAAGCCAATCTGGCCTGCGTGCTCATAATGAACGCCGAATTATGTCATTAATTCGCCAACACGGTAGTGCTCCAAAAGCTGAAATTGCACAAAAAACAGGGCTTTCAGCACAGGCCGTCACAGTAATTATCAATAGTTTAGAAGCCGAATCGTTATTAATACGGAAAGACCCTCAGCGTGGTAAGGTTGGCCAACCAACCATCCCATTTGCGTTAAATCCAGATGGTGCATTTGGAATTGGCTTAAAAGTAGGTCGTCGCAGTTTTGATTTAACCTTGATTGACTTAGTAGGAAATATACGCGCAACTTTGCACGAAAACTGCGCTTACCCCACAGTACAGAGCTTGCTAACCTTTTTAGAGAAAGGGATCAGCGTACTTAAAATGAGCTTAAGTGACGAATTAGCCAAGCGTATCTTAGGTGTGGGTGTTGCAACCCCTTACGAAATTTGGAACTGGACAGAAGAAGCCGGCGCTCCAAAAACAGTATTGAATGAATGGAAGTCTTTTGATTTTAAAGAAAAAATAAATCAAATTGTACACCTTCCCGTGTATGTATGTAATGATGATACTGCGGCTTGTTCAGCTGAATTAAGCTTTGGTAATCCTGCTCGTTTTAGCGATTTTTTATATATTTTTATTGGTACTTTTATTGGTGGTGGAGTTGTTATAAACGAAACCTTATTTACTGGTAAAAAAGGTAATGCCGGCGCTATAGGTTCATTACCTAGGCCTATGCTTAATAGTGAAGGACAACTAACCTCCCAACAACTTATTATGCAATCATCACTGTATATTCTCGAAAAAATGCTCAAAGGTGATGGCTACAATACTGACATACTATGGAGTTCAAAAGAGTATTGGGGAGACTTAGGCCCCGTACTCGATAAGTGGATAGACCAAGTTGCAGATGGCCTCGCCTACGCGGCATTGTGTTCTTTAGCTATTTTTGATTTTGAGGCAATTGTCATTGATGGCGCCATTCCTATCAATGTCAGAGAAAAAATAGTTTTGGCAACAAAGTTAAAATTGAGCCAGGCTGATCATCGCGGTATTAATCGCTGTGAAGTACAAAGTGGCTCTATTGGCGCCAAGGCTCAATCAGTAGGCTGCGCTAACCTTCCGTTACTTATCAACTTTTCTCAAGATCACGCAAGCCTTTCACACCACTAATATACTTTAAAGTTAAAAAGCAGCCATCGGTAACGTTGGCTGCTTATTTATTTTTTATCAGAGGTAAAAAATTCACTTAAACAATCAAAAAGCTGTACAAAAAATAATAAGCAATAATAGTTGATTTATTATTTTAAGTTCTCTACATTCTATTTACAAATTTGATAACACTGACATGTTTGATTAATAAAACCGCAAATTTGTATACACACACAACAAAGAGAGAACAGAAAAATGAAAGTATCAGCAAAAATGACTCTAATTGCAGTCGCTGTAGGTCTATCCATATCCCCTAGCGTCTTGTCACAAGAGCAACAAGAAGCAAAAAGTGATTTAGGGTTTGAGCGCATTATTGTAACGGGAACATCTCGGCCAAAAGAGAAAATCGAATCAACTAATGCAATAACTACCTTTAACGAAGCAAAGTTAGAGCAATTGGCTCCGCACAGTGTTGCTGAATTAGTGCGAAGTATTCCTGGTTTTCATGCCGAAGACACCGGTGGAGAAACCGGTAACAACGTAGCCCCACGAGGCTTTCCGTTATCAACGCAAACAGAGTTTACAGCACTACTTCGTGATGGTATGACCGTGTTTTATAATCAAGATATTTTATTTACTCAAAATGATCGCTTTACCCGTTTGTCTAATTTTGTTGGCAGCGTTGAAGCTATTCGTGGTGGTGCCTCGTCAATTTTTGTTGGTAGCGCGCCAGCTGGGTTTATTAATTTTATTTCTCGTGAAGGCTCCGATGATACCCAAGGTGATGTGTTTTTTGAAACCAACAGCAACAACCGCCTAGGTGGACAAGGTTGGGTTAGCGGATCAATAGACGATCAGACAACCTATGCTGTTGGCGCTTGGTATCGCAAGGATGACTCCGCACGCGATCCGGGGTATACAGCTAACCAAGGTGGTGAGCTTAATGGCAATATTAAGCACTTTTTTAAAGATGGCAGCGGCTTTACCCGCTTTGAGTTTAATAAACAAAACGATAGATCATTCTTTTTTATTCCTCAGCCATTAATAGGCTCAACCACCAATGCTAAAACAATCCCAGGCGGAATGGATATCAGAGATGGCACCACCGGTAACTCAGCAGGTGCGCGTTTATTAACTCTTAATAACACCCCAAGCGGCGACATTGATTTGGATATTGCAGATGGTAACTACGCTAATGTGACCTACTTTGGCAATACAACCGAAATTGAAATCAACGAAAACTTAGTCTTTTCAAATCAAATGCGTTATACCGATATGCTAACAACCTTTACCGGCATCATTAACGTAGGTAACGCCGAATCGTTAGCTAGTAAAGCACAAGCTATATATGCTGCAAATACTGATGTCCTTGCAGGTGCCATGGTTGATGGTAACCTAAGTTACGATATACGCGATGCAGGAAACGGCTTTGTATTGGCTGATTCAAGCAACGTAAATACCTACAACACCAATGGATACGGAATAAACGCAGGCTTTTGGCATAGACGTTTTGAAGGCGATAACTTTCAAAACGAAACCAGATTCAACTACACCTTTGATGATGTAGGCGAAGGGACTCTTTATGCTAATTTTGGCTTATTCTTCTCTAATATTAATGGCCATGTTACCGACTATCGAATTAATACACTGCAATCAGTAGAGCCCCTGCCGCAGCGCTTAGATGTTGTATTTACAGATGCACAAGGTCTTGACATTGCCAGCGGTACTTACAAAGGTATTCAGGCTGGATCACATGGTTTTGCCGATATTGTTTATAGTGAAAATACCCTTGCGCCCTTTGCTGACTTTGAATACGAGCTTGAAGATGTGTCGTTTAATCTGGGCCTAAGGTACGAAACCCTCAAAGCAGATGGGGAAGCGCAAAACCAAGCTAATTACACAATTGACAGTTTTGCCAGCGATACTGATACCGTCAATGGGAATATTACCCTGCCCTTTGGTGATGGGACTTACCGAAACTTTGATGTTGAATACAACGAAATGGCATGGACAATTGCAGCTAACTACAAATTTAACGACGACTTAGCGGTATTCACTCGATATGCAGATGGTTTTCGTATGCCTGATGTAGATAAATACATGGCGATTACCAACCTAACTAGTCAAGAGGAAATTAATCAATTTAATAACTCTGAGAGACGCGAAACACAACCAGCTTCAACGGTAATGGCCGAGGTGGGCATTAAATATAACGAAGGTGATGTCGCAGCATTTGTAACCGGTTACTTCGCCGCTGCGGATGATTTATTCTTTAATGTACCTACTGTTGAAAATGGTCAAGTAGTGCAACGTCAAGCCTTTAGAAACACAGAAACCTTAGGTGTAGAAGCCGAATTTAACCTGCAAATCACCCAAGACTGGCGCATTGGTGTATCTGCAACGTACCAATCACCCGAGTTTGTAAACACACCAGCGGCGCAATACTTGGATGCTAATGGAAGCTCTGCCTCTATTGATATAAACGGCAACTTACCTGTACGTGTGCCTAAGCACTTTGGCCAATTAACTAGTAGCTATCAGTTTGAAGATTTTTCGTGGGGTATGGCAGCTATTCATGGTAGCTACTCTTGGAGCGGTAAACGTTATGCCGACGACGCCAACACAGCAGAACTGCCTATGTATGGCATGTTAAACCTTGGTTTATCCCTTGAAAACGAAGACGGTTATTACCTTCGTGCCGATGTTAAAAACCTAAATAACTCAGAAGGCTTATCAGAGGGGGATCCTCGCGCAGGTGAAACGGTAGCAGGTCAAGCAACTACATTTAATGCGCGCGTTGTCTTACCTCGTACCTTTAGCCTTACTATTGGTAAGCGTTTTTAATTTTACTCTAATCTAGGGTATCGTCATGCAAAGCGATACCCTCGCAATTTTTAGGAAAATATAATGGAAGTAGTTGCAATTGGTGAAGCTTTAATAGATATACTCTCACATGACTGCATGCACAATAAGGCATCAAATAGCGAACTAGACTTCACACAGTTTGCCGGAGGCGCACCCGCTAATGTTGCTGTAGCCGTAGCAAAGCTTGGTGGTTCAAGTTATTTGCTTGGTAAAGTAGGCAATGATAAATTTGGTCGCTTTTTAATAAATGCACTCAAAATGTATAATGTAAACACATCTTATGTTGGCTTTTCAAAAAAAGGGAAGACGGCACTCGCGTTCGTATCGTTGGATGAAAACGGTGAACGTACATTTGAATTTTACGATAAAGATGCTGCACATTACGATTTACAAATAACCGATTTAGAGCCCTCTTTATTTTCAACACCTAAAATTGTGAGTTTTTGTTCAGGCTCTTTTGCAAAACCTTTAGTATTAAATACAACCTTACATGCGCTAAAACACTTTAAAGAATCAGGCTCGGTTACATGCTTTGACATTAACTTTCGTTCAGCCTTCTGGGATGAACCACTCACAGCTAAATCTGTTATTGAGGATGTTGCTAAAACAGTTGATATTATTAAAGCGAGTAAAGATGAGCTGATCTCGCTTTATGGAATAGAGCATATTGATACCACTATTAGAAGTTGGGTAGATAGTGGCGTAGCTTTAGTTTTAATGACCGATGGTGGCGAGCCTATTACTTTTTCATCTAGCTCATTTAGTGGTACTTATCCTTGCCCTAAGGCATATGTTGTGGATACCACAGCTGCAGGCGATGCGTTTGTAGGTGGTTTTTTATATCAAATATCTTCGCTAGTGAGTAATAAAACAGAATTTACTGACTGGGCAAATAACTTTACTAACGTTTCAAAGGCTATCGACTTTGCTACTAAATGCGGAGCCAAAACAGTAGCAACGTTTGGAGCCTTTGATGCCCTACCTACATACCATGATATCTCGGCGAGTACCCTTAAATCTTCGTGTCGATGTTAAAAACCTAAATAACTCAGGAAACTTATCAGAGGGAAGTTTCACTCAGGTGAAACGGTAGCAGATCAATCAATTATATTTAATGCGCGCGTTGTCATATCTCGTGTCTTTAGCTTTACTATTGGTAAGCGTTTTTAATTTTACCCTAACTGAGGGTATCGTCATACAAAGCGATACCCCCGCAAGTTTTAGGAAAAGATAATGGTAGTAGTTGCAATTGGTGAAGCTTTAATAGGTGTACTCTCACATGACTGCAAGTGCCAAAATTGCTTAAGTATCACGGTAATTCTCCCTATTTATAATACTTCTTTTATTGGCGACTCATTTTAGTATCACCTTAACATGAGTTGCCTATATCAAAATCGTTTTTACACTAGTCTTCTTTTACATTTAATACGTATTGGTTTTGTCCTATTATTTATAATGCCACGGTTTTAATATTGCTAGTATGAAAGAAAAAATAAACATAGTCTGGTTTAAACGTGACTTACGCCTAAGCGATCATCAGCCTTTAAAAAATGCGTTTAGTAATGGCCTGCCTACCCTCTTAATTTATAATTTCGAACCTTTACTGCTTGACGATGCGCATTACAACGAGCGGCATTGGCGCTTTGTATATCAATCTATTTGCGACTTAAACACCCAGTTGGCTCGCTTTAACAGCCGCGTGTATATCTTTAATGAAGATATGCAAACCCTGCTTGAATCGCTTCACTCGCAGTTTGAAATCACAAACCTCTTTAGCCACCAAGAAATAGGGCTAAACAATACCTTTGAGCGTGACATAGCAATTAAAGCCTGGTGCCAACACCATCATATTAACTGGTTAGAGTCGCCAACGGGGGCTGTGATACGTGGCAAAAGAAATCGCAGTAATTGGAACGAGCGCTGGCAACAAACCATGCAAGCACCTATTGCTATACCTAATTGGAAACAAATAAAACCACTTGCTCTTACTGATTATCAAACACCTATACTGCCGAGCGCCTACACGCAAGATAATGAACATTTTCAGCACGGGGGCCCTCGACTTGCCCGTGAAGTAATGCAAAGCTTTTTTGCTGAACGCGGTAAGAGTTATCAAAAAGGAATATCCAGCCCAAGCTTAAGCCGTACACATTGCTCTAGGTTATCGCCCTATTTAGCGTGGGGGAATATCAGCCTGAGGCAAGTGTATCAAATGGCGATTGACGCATACCATAGCACTTCTGCTGATAAAAAAGGGTGGAAGCGCCCACTTGCCGCGTTTGTATCACGCTTGCATTGGCATTGTCATTTTATGCAAAAGTTTGAAAGCGAATGCACCATGGAATTTAAAGCGCTAAATCCGGGTTACCATGCATTTCCGTATCGTGATGACGCCCAGGTTACTAGCGATATTGAACGCTGGGCACAGGGGCAAACTGGTATTCCTATTATTGATGCCTGCATGCGCTGTTTAAAAGCCACCGGTTATATTAATTTTAGAATGCGCGCTATGCTGGTTAGTTTTGTAACGCATCATTTAAACATCAGCTGGCAACAGGCAAGTTTTCCGCTGGCTAATTACTTTTTAGACTTTGAACCGGGGATTCATTACCCACAAATTCAAATGCAAGCCTCTGTCACCGGTATTAATACTATTCGTCATTACAACCCAATTAAGCAATCGGAGGATAAAGACCCAACCGGTGCGTTTATAAAAAAATGGTGCCCTGAACTTGAAAAGCTCCCCATTGAATATTTACATCAACCTTGGGAGCAAACGCCCATGGAAGCGCTATTTAACGACTTTAAACTAGGTGAAGACTACCCTGAGCCGATGCTTGATTTAACCACCGCCTCAAAAGAAGCCCGCGAACGGCTATGGCAATACCGAGAGCGGCCCGATGTTAAACGTGCTATTCATGCCATACTAAAAAAACATGTAGCCATGACTCCCTCGGTACGTAAATCCAAAAAGCAGTCAGGCAAATAACTATGGCACATAAAAAACTAACCCTACCTGAAAAAATATGCCCTGTGTGTAATAAACCGTTTGCGTGGCGTAAAAAATGGCAACGAGACTGGGATAACGTTATTTATTGTTCTGAGCGATGTAAACGTAGCAAATAGAGATTGGCGTTTATCTTGCAGCCTCCATGTTACTACGTACATTTTTAAGCAATTATCGGATTATTTTACATACAACTGATATCAATGCTGAAAAATTTACATTAATCGCAACAAGGAGAACATGATGACAATTAAAAAAACGGCAAGCTCAAATTGGTCTGGCGATATTAAAAGTGGTAAAGGCACTATATCAACTCAAAGTGGTGCTCTCGATAACCAGCCGTATGGGTTTAATACTCGCTTTGAAGATAAGCCAGGCTCAAACCCAGAGGAGTTAGTGGGTGCAGCACATAGTGCCTGTT
Source organism: Pseudoalteromonas sp. APC 3694 (assembly GCF_030407565.1). Classification (NCBI taxonomy): domain Bacteria; kingdom Pseudomonadati; phylum Pseudomonadota; class Gammaproteobacteria; order Alteromonadales; family Pseudoalteromonadaceae; genus Pseudoalteromonas; species Pseudoalteromonas sp. APC 3694. The sequence continues at coordinate 46,324 of NZ_JASDDE010000002.1, read as the reverse complement.
TTGGTATGGCTTTATCGCTGGCACTTGGTGAAGCGGGCTTTACCGCTGAGAACATAAACACCGAAGCAGTGGTTAGTTTAAATGAAGTGGATGATGGCTTTGCCGTGACGCACATTGCCCTTGAAGTAAATGCAACCATTGCAGATATTTCAAATGAGCAATTTCAAGCATTGTGCGAACAAACCAAAAAAGGCTGCCCTATCTCAAAATTATTAAATACTGAGATTTCGCTTAACGCCACACTTAAGTAAATACCGAGTGTATTAAGCTAGGCGCAAAGCGCTTAAAGCTCATGAAAAGTAAGGTTATGCGCATGTAAAGAAGCCATAACCTTATTGCTACTTTTTCATTAATCATAGAAATAAAGGCACTATTTAATCGCAGTGAGTTACAAAAAGGTTAAACAAAAACAGTTAAATAGATTATGTAAAATATCAATACTTTGTTAGGATTAAGGGCAGGCTTAACCACACCTTATTTTGTAGGTTAAAACAAAGGGTACGATGAATGAATGATAAATCACTAAATTGCGAAAAAGTATCTTGTAGCAATTGCGCTGATTCGAATGAACTAGATTTTGACTTTACCATGGCATTTCAGCCTATTGTAAATTGTCAAAATAATACTATTTTTGGATATGAAGCACTTGTCCGTGGTTTAAATAATGAATCTGCCTACTCTATCATTTCTCGCGTTAACGATACTAACCGCTATACGTTTGATCAGTTATGCAGAATTAAAGCGATTGCACTTGCATCAAAGCTAGGTGTAGATTCGATGCTTAGTATTAACTTTTTACCAAACGCTATCTACAAGCCAGAGCGTTGTATTCGTACCACCCTAGAAGCCGCTAAAAAGTATAACTTCCCTACAACAAATATTATGTTTGAATTTACAGAAGTCGAAAAAATAGAAGACAGCGCACATGTAAAACGTGTTGTGAGCTATTACCAAGAATTAGGCTTTAAAACAGCCAGCGATGACTTTGGTTCAGGCTATTCTGGATTAAACCTATTAGCCGATTTTCAAACTGATATTATCAAGCTTGATATGGCGCTGATCAGAGATATCGACAAAGATAAAAATCGCCAGGCAATCGTTACCCACTGTTTAAACATGTTTAGCGCGCTAAATGTTACAGCTCTGGCTGAAGGCATTGAAACCATTGAAGAATATCAGTGGTTAAAACACGCAGGTATTGAGCTAATGCAAGGTTATTTATTTGCAAAACCTGGATTTGAATGCTTGCCAGAAGTTGATTTTCAATAGCACACCGTTGCTATAAAAAAAACCGCCGTTACGGCGGTTTTTTCGTATTAGATATAGGTTATATATCCAAAATCACATATTCCCCAGCTCTATCATCATTGCGGTGTACATACGTAAATTAAGTGCTAATTGCTCAAGGGTAATAAACTCATGTTCTGAGTGCCCGGTGTAGCGTTTGCCCGGCATAGATGGGCCAAACGATACGGCATTATCAAATAACTTAGCGTTGGTACCACCACCAATAGAGACAAAATCAGCGTTTTTATCACCCGTATAATGCTTAAAAATATCAAGTAGCTTTTGCGCATGGGGTGCGCTATCTAAAAGCATGGGCGTACCAATGGTGGTTTTAATGTTAGCTAACGTAACCTGATTAGCCGTTTGCCAATTAGCAAGCGCAGTATCAATTTGTTGTTTAAGTAACGTCTCATCTTTACCAACCGGACGGCGAGCATTGACCGCTAAAGTAAGCGCATTACCCTCACGTTCAATAACCGTAGGCGCTACGGTCATTGGCCCCATAAAGTCATGTTCATAAGCAATTTCGCCAAACTGTTTACCGTGAATATCTAAACCAATAAGCTGATTAACAAAATCAATGAGCTGGCCATCACTGTTGTTTTCAAGCTCAACGGCTTTAAATAGTTCAGCCAAATAAGCAATGGCGTTAACACCTGACTCTGGCTCAGATGAGTGAGCCGACATGCCTTTAACACTAATTAAAGTTCCATCTGTTTGATCATCAAAGGTAAATTCTACTTGCTTAAGAACCTTGGCTGTTTGTTTTAATTGAGCCACCAATTCAGTACTCGCATTATGCAAAGTTAAGCTGGCATCTTCAGGGATTTGGCTAGCAAAGGCACCACCCGTGACATTGCTGACATACACACCTGTTTGTGGTGATGTTGCATCAAATGTTGGCGCAATTAAGCTCCAGCCTTTTTCAGCAACCACTACAGGGTATGAGGCATCAATGGTTATCGCATACTTTGGTTGCTCATAGGTTTTCATAAACTCAGTTAACGGCCCCCAGTCAGACTCCTCCGCTAGGTAAATCATTAATTCAATGCGGTTATCAAGGGTTATGCCTTTATCTTTTATGGCTTTCATCGCATATAAAGCGGTGGCTATAGCGCCTTTATCGTCTTCGGTACCTCGGCCAACTAATTTACCCGGCTCTGAGGTATCAATAATAAATGGGCTTTGTTTCCATTTGCTGGCGTTTGCAGGTTGTACATCGCCGTGAGTCACTATGGTTACTTTTTCTTTTTGCTCACCCATGCCTATGAGTACGGTATAGCCTAAATCTTGGTAGTCAAAGCCAAGTTCAGCGGCTTTCATTTTTAATAATGCTTTAAAGCCAATAAAGTCAGGGTTTTGTGGCGCGCTGATCTCACTTTTATTAACCGTAGGAAACGATACTAAATTAGTAAGCGTATGCACCTGTGCATTTTGATAGTTATTAACTGCGTAATCGGCCACGCTTTCACTGTGTTTATTTAATTGTGCATGAGCGCTAAATGCACATAAGGCAATACTTGCTAAAGCTAGCTTGTTCAAAACAGATTCCATTTAATTAACAACAAAGAACACTAATTATAACCTCCTTGTAAAGTAACAAACAGCGCTTTGCGGCAGACCCACAAGCAAAGCTTATAATTTATCTAACAGCTTTGAACAAGATGCCTGTATAATGCGCAGCTCAAAATTACGGGGTTAATCATGAATCGCAGAAAAAAAATCGTTACTAAGTTTCAAAAGAAAGATAAGCGCGCTAATGCCAAGCTGCATAAAAGCAACAAACCGGCTTATGTTTCAAAAGCAGAGCGCGCAAAGCTTGCTGAGCAAGATGCCGAACAAGCAATTGAGCACGGTGCTACCGAGGTAGTGCAAACAAGCGTTTAATTGTTATTGCGATAGGGTGAGAGGCTTAAATTGAGTGTTAAAAAGCTTAAAGTGAGCCAAATAACGAACCGCCACATAGCAAACTACCCCACTTGCCACAATCAATTCAAACGTTGCTAAATACTGTATTTGCTTAACAAACTGCAAATCAATTCCCACTGTATGCATCCATGCGGCGAGTTTAAATAACGCAGTAGCACCAATAACCATAGGGAAAGTAAAGGCAGCGTAACCTGGGCAAAATGGACGGCACAGTAATTTAAAAAATGCGACGTAAATTATAAAGGTCATCAGTACCGCAATTCCAAATAACAAGCCAATAATAACCGGTGACGGCTCGCTGATAACTGTAAAGTAACCAGCTAACGATAAACTTGCTGGCGCCGCTAAAATAGCCAGTGTAGGTTGTGCAGCATCAGGAATGTGCGCAGCAAAAATGATCCGGTAAATCATCATAGGCAACATAACTGCATACATCAGCATGCCAAAATAAAGCGCCCCTTGTGCTAAAAATAGCAGAGCCGGATTCCCTGAAAACGCGACATCGGCAACAATAATCCCAACCGGTGGTACAAACCAACTTGGCACCATGTGTTCAATTTTAAATTCACGAACACGATGAATAATAAAGCTCAGTAAAAATCCCAAATGCAATAAAAATGCACCAACCCAAAGCACATCCCCTGCTAATAGATTAACGTGCCCTAACGAATTAGATACCACCAACGTTGCCATAGCAAAAGTAGGCACCACACTTCCCACAACCGGATGGGCTAAATCGGCTTTAAGCAGCTGAGGATGTAATAAAAACTTAAGTGTTAACAATAGCAATAATACGCTCGCAATAGCGGCACCGGCATATTGTGCTACGCCATTTAGGTTAGCCATACTCTCCCAAGCCCAACCTAGGCTGGCAATACCTAATGCCAAACCGCCCATTGGGGTGGGTGCACCAGATACTTTTGTTTTTATATGTTTAAACATCTCTATTCCACCCTGTGGTTGTAACTTACAGAGAAGTTTACGCTTGCATTTTGTTAAGTTAAATCTAATTATATAGAACGCACGTTCAGGCAAACTAAACATAGCATAATGAATATTTCACTTAAGCAACTTAAAGTATTTGTAGGCATAACCCAGCACAGCTCCCTTACAGCAGCGTCTGAATCATTGTTTCTATCTAAAGCGGCGGTGAGTATGGCGCTTAGCGAACTTGAAAAGCAGTTAGGCCATCCATTATTTGATCGTGTAAATAATCGCTTATTATTAAATCAAGAAGGGCAAAAACTACTGCCCCTTGCTGATGAACTATTAAATCGGGCAAATACTATCGATAACTTGTTTTTAGACAACGCTCCTACCAGCGGAACCTTAAAAATTGGTGCCAGCGATACTATAGGTAATCATCTATTGCCTGCTTTACTAAGCAAATTCAGAGCGCAGCAACAGCATTACTCGCAACAAATACTGATTTCCAATTCGGCGCTTATTTGTCAAAAGCTTATAGATTACGAGCTCGATATAGCACTTATTGAAGGCCAAGCCCATCAAGGCGATTTAGTCTCTAATGTGTTTAGCCATGACGCTATGTGTATTATTGCGCCAATAAACCACCCACTGGCTGCAAAAAAACAACTTAGCTTTAACGACTTAAATAGTAGCCAATGGGTATTAAGAGAGACGGGCTCTGGCTCGCGTTCCTTCTTTTTACATAGCCTTGCACCACATATAAAAAATTGGGCACAAAGCGTGGAGCTCAACACCACTGAAGCGCTTATAAACTGTGTAGCGAATGGCTTGGGTTTAGGATGTTTATCATCACTTGCTGCGCAATATGCCCTAAAAGATGGCCGTGTTAAACAGCTTAATTTAAACCACTCCATGCAAAGGCAGTTTTGGTTAGTGATGCATAAAGACAAATACAAAAACCCACTGTTAACGCAGTTTATAGAATTTTGTCACAAGCAAACTTAAAAATTAATGGCAATAAACCGTCAGACTCGATTAACCTAAAATCGAATCTGACGGCTGGTACTAACTTACTCTCTCATCTTAAAACGCGTAACTCATGGCTAAATTTATAGAGCGCCCCTGCCCAGCTAATTGATTAAAGCCCTGCGACATATCTTGTTTAAATTCTGCAATACTTACGCCACCTAATGGTAATTCATAATACTCATCAAGCAGGTTGGTAATATCAACACTCACGGTCAATGCATCCCAACTGGCTTTAGAGCTTAAATTAAGTAAATGATACTGCTCAGTTTGGTTTTCTAGGCGGTTGCTATCTACGCGGGTTTTACTATCGACCCACTGCCACGTGAGAGCGTTTTCAAAGCGGCCAACTTGCTGGTTAATCGCAAATTGGGTTTGCAGTGGCTTAATTTGATAAAGCGGCTGATTGGTATCGTCGCGCTTACCACGGGTATTGGTAATGTTAGCTTTTAACGACCAACTACCATACTGCTTAGACTCGTGCAGAGTAGCAACCGCATCTAGCTTTACTCCATAAAGCGTGGCATCTAGGTTATTAAACATAAGTACATTACGGGTATTAGCTGCAAGCGCTGTGCGGTTAAAGCTTCTTACTCTGTTGACGTCAATATAATCATTTACATCGCTCACCCATGCATTAGCACTGATACGCCAGCTGTCGTCTTTAGCCATACGGGTATACGTAGTGCTAAGCGTGTGTGCGGTTTCAGGTTTAAGGGCAATGTTACCAATATAGCCGTTGCCATCGCCGTACCATCCAATCATAGTGGTGGCCATATTGCCCACCCCCCAACTGTAGCGTTCGTATAAATTAGGCGCACGATTTTTACGGGTTAAGCCAATTTGTAGTTCGTCGTTATTGCTTAGTTGATAATTAATCAGCACGTTTGCATCAACTAAATTATCTGTTTGTTTTTTACTTTGGTTATTAAAATTTTTAGCGGCCATTGCATCGCTTGGCATCGCCATGGCCATCGCATTCATTGCAGCCATGCCTGGGTTATATGCTTGCACATCATGAGTGTTGGTCATTACATTTTCAAATCGAATGCCTGCATTTAACCACCAGCGAGTATTTAGTTGGCTTTCATATTCAGCAAGCAGGGCAATACGCTGACGCCGGCCGTTATTAATATTGTTGTAGTCATTTGGCCCCATCATCATTGAGCCTTCAACCGCAGGCCACCAATCATCAATATTCATATAATGGTACTCTTGGGCGAGTAATAACTGGCTGTTGTTATCAAGCGCTAATCGCCATTTTAACTGAGTGCTTATATCTTCGGCGTCGGTTTTCATTGGCATTTTTCCGGTTTTTTCTGCGCTAAAAAACCCCATTTCATGCTTTACGCTATGCCAGTTTAACTGCGCTTCAAGCTCACTGTTTGTAAAAGCACGCTTATACTGGGCAACAGCGCCATAGCTGGTGTTATCTGTCATATCCATATATTGGTTAGCAAAGCCTTGATAGGGTATTTTTTGATGGCTTAGCTTAACCACTAATTGTTGCTTATCATCGCGCATGGCAGCACTTAAACTATGGTTTTGCGCGCGGTACAGGGTATCGAGCACTAAATCGCCGTTACCATCTTCATAACTGTTAGCATCGCTAAACGCACCTTGATAATTAAAACTGAATACATCGCTGGCAATGCGCATACCTGCGCCGACCTTTTTGGCGTTATCAAGGGTGCTGTACTGGGCTGACACATAACCTGAATGCCATGCAAGTTCGCTATTTTCACTGTACTGAGGTGAAATAGAATTAACAGCAATCACCCCTGCAATATTATCGCCACCGGCGCTTACTGGAGAAATACCCGCAATTACTTTGTAGCTACTAATTTGATTGGCTGAAATATACGACAGTGGCGGGTTCATTTGGTTAGCACAGGCGGCGGTGATTTGCGCTCCATCGACCAGTACCGCCACTCTATCGCCCATTAAACCATTTAAAACAGGTAAGTTAGCCATGCCACCGGCGGCTGAAAAGTCCACACCTAAATCAGTTAATAACGATTCAGATGAGCCTAATGATAGGTGTTTATTTTGTGCTTGACCGTGTACTTCAATCACTTCAATTGAGGCGTCATCTGCAAAGGCAACAGGCGATAGTACGCCACTTATAACAAGTGCCAAAGGCGATACTAAATAGGAGGTTAGGGGATTTTTTTTATCAGTCATTATTGATTTACCACAAAAATTTTGTGGGTAAATTATACGTGCTGCGGCAAGTTAAAAAGCGCGACATATTGTCGCACTTTGTTAATTTTTAACCATGTTCGTCATCAAAAATGTCTTCTATTTTAAGTTTAAACAACCTTGCGGCCTTAAAAGCCAGTGGCAAGCTGGGATCGAACTTGCCCTTTTCAATGGCATTAATCGTTTGGCGCGATACATCCAACAGCTCGGCCAACTTTGCTTGAGTGAAATTATGCTCGGCTCTTAACACTTTTAATCTATTTTTCATTCATCACCTGCGCAATAGTGTTTATTAAGCACATACACACTAATTAAATACACCGCCCCCATTAAAAACATTAAGTCGGGTATTTGCGCTTTAAAATCAATTAAACCACTCAATTTTAAATTGGTGTATGCCAGCCCGCCTACTAACACTGCACCTAAGGTAAACCCCATGGCACTGAGATGTATTTTTTGCATTAATTCATCCATGCCTTGCAAATAGCGCTTGTTGGCTAAAATCATCCCTACGCCAGCAGCCAAATTTATAATAATAAAAAAGCCACTAATTAGCGCTGAACGATCCCAGATTAAAGTGGGGCCAAAGCTGCAAATAGCTAAAGTAAAAAGCCATATTAAGGTCCATTTAGCTAGGTAACTGGTATTTTTAATTTGGCGTTGTTTTAAATTTAATTCTGCTTTCATTGCCTTTATCCTGTTTTTAAAAGTAATGTTTACTTTACAAATATCATTCATGCCTTACAAAAAGTCAAGTTAACATTACATTTTAAATTTAACACTGCTTATTTTTGATTGCGTTAATACTTTGCTGAACTTACTTAACCATCCTTTGGTTGGCTTAAGTTAAATTTTATTCATCTTAAATTATGGTTTAGTCCATGACGAAAGAGAGCTTTTAATTTAAAATGCACGCCTCTTTACTCCTCATTTCCACATTCAACTAAATAAGCGTGTGTGCTTTATTTTTAAACGCACTGGCGTTTAGTTTGTTATTAAATTTTATTTATTATCTTCAAGGATTTTATATGGCCGTTGATACTACATCGCCGTCGGGTCAGCCCAATAGAACCGCTATTTTAATTGTGCTAGCGTTGGGTACTTTTATTTTGGGGTTATCTGAATTTTCTATGATGCCTATGTTGCCATTAATTAGTGAGGCATTTGGCAGTACCCCGTCACAAAGTGGTTATGCTATTAGTGCTTATGCTCTTGGAGTGGTTGTTGGCGCGCCTATTTTAATGTTGGCAACAGCAAACATGCGTAAACAAAAAGCGCTGTTACTATTTTTAAGTTTAATGTGTATTGCTAATAGCTTAAGCGCCTTAGCTAGTTCATTAGAGCAACTTGTGCTGTTTCGGTTTTTAAGTGGTTTACCCCATGGCGCATATTTTGGCGCAGCCTTGTTATTGGCCTCAGATATAGCGCCTGCTGGAAAGCGTGCTAGCTTTATGTCAAAAGTATTTATGGGGCTGACAGTCGCAACCATTGTAGGCGTACCCGTAGTAACGCTCGTTGGGCAAAATCTTAGTTGGCGTTATTGCCTCGCTGCAGCTGGGGTGTTGGCGTTTATTGCCTTTATTTTTGTGTATAACGTGGTGCCTAATGTTAAAAACACCCATACTTCTAACTTACTCAACGAATTAGGGGTGCTAAAAAACAAACTGGTTTGGTCAATATTAGGGATTGTTATTATTGGCTTTGGTGGCGTATTTTGTATTTATACCTATGTGGCCGATACGATCTTAGAGGTCACTCAGAGCGCGCCCTATACAATTTCAATTGCTATGGTGATGTTTGGTATTGGCTCTACGCTCGGTAATTACGTACTAGGTAAAGCTGCCGATAAATCAGCGATTAAAACCACCGGATTTACGCTTGCCTCTACCATTGTTTTTGCATTTGCATATGTCAGTGCCAGCTATAATATTTATCTGCTGTATGCGGTTATATTTTTTATTGGCTGCAGCTTAGGGCTATCAACCTTAGTGCAAACGCTATTAATGGATGTATCACCTGACGGCCACGCCATGATTGGGGCATTAGTGCAGTGTGCGTTTAATATTGCAAATGCTATTGGCCCTTGGGTTGGCGGCATTGCTATTGCAAAAGGGGCAGCGCCAAATCAAACAGGCTATGTTGCTGCGGCTTTATTTTTAGGTGGGCTGTTAATGTGGCTGCTTAGTTATATACAAATTAGCGGCAACAAAACTAAACAGGCACAGCCTTGTTAATAAAAACAAAAAGAGCCGCTAAGCGGCTCTTTTTACATTTTACTCTTTAGCGTATTAAACGCTAATAGATGACATATCAATAACAAAACGGTATCGCACATCAGAGCGTTCCATACGCTCATAAGCGGTGTTAATTTCGTCTATGTTGATCATTTCACACTCTGGCAGTACGTTGTGCTCACCACAAAAATCAAGCATTTGCTGTGTTTCTGCAATGCCGCCAATTAAAGAACCAGCCACACGACGACGACCCATTAAAAGAGGAACTGTGTTTAGCTCATCTACTGGGCCTACTTGGCCAACAATAACCAAGGTACCATCGATATCAAGTAGTGGTGTGTAAATTGATAAGTCATGCTTTACAGGCACGGTATCAATAATGACATCAAACGCTGACTGCGCATTTTTCATTTCATCATCATTGTTTGATACTAAATAATGCTGTGCGCCGAGCTTAATTGCATCTTCTTTTTTAGACTCAGTACGACCAATAACAGTAACGGTTGCACCCATTGCTACTGCATTTTTAACCGCCATATGACCTAATCCACCAAGGCCTACCACAGCAACTCGGCTACCTGTTTTTACACCCCATTTATGTAACGGTGAATAAGTAGTAATACCGGCGCAAAGTAACGGCGCCACGCGCGATAATTCTAAGTTTTCAGGCACTGATAATACAAACTCTTCGCGTACTACAACGTGTTTAGAGTAGCCACCTTGAGTCATTTCGCCGTTAACTCTATCGGTCCCGCTGTAAGTACCGACCATGCCTTCACGACAAAATTGCTCTTCGTGATTATCACATTGGTCACAGCTTTGGCAGGAGTCAACCATACACCCTACAGCAACGGTATCGCCTTGTTTGTATTTTTTTACATCACTACCGACTGATATTACTTTACCTACAATTTCGTGCCCAGGAACTAATGGGTAATTACTACCCCCCCAGTCGTTACGCACTGCGTGTAAGTCTGAATGGCACACACCACAATATAAAATTTCTATTGCTACATCGTTATTTCGTAAATCGCGGCGCTCAAAAGAAAACTCTGTAAGTTCAGAACCTTGGCTTTTTGCTGCATATCCGACTGTTTTCATAATAACTCCATAGTTTATTAAAAATCATCTACAGTATGCACTGTCAGCTATGAACATAAGCTGATCATGTGCAACTGCAAATAGCCCTGCAAAACGCGAGGGCTGTTTTTGGTAATTAATTATTCCACAACAACAGCATTTAACTCGTCAATCAGTGTTTTAATACGCTGTGCATTTTTACCTAAATCACTTTTACCAATACGTGATTTACTGCGTATATCGACCACGCGTTTACTGCCTTTATCGTTAATACGAACCACAACATCGTCTTTAAAACCAAACCATGTTGTGGTGTCTGTTGCTTCAACAATGCCATTATTAACATCACTATTAACCAGTTCCCAGCCTAAGTTTTCCATGGCTTTAGTAATTGCTGCCACCAGCTCTGTTTGGGTTTGGTTGTACTCGAGCGGTTTTAGTTCTGGGTACGCTTCACGTTGCTGCGCTGCCGTTTCTTCACCCGCGTAAGCAACAGGGTTAGGTGCATCAGCACGTAAAGGCACAACCGCAACAAACTTAGGTGGGTTAATTAAATCGGTAGAAATATCATGAATTGGCGGAACACTTTTTGCTGTATTCATCATGTTAATCGGCATTGCAATAGCAACAGCTGCAAAAATAACCGTGACCACTGCACTGATTAGGCTCACTGTTTTACGCATGAATAGCACTTGAACTAATAATAAGGCTAATGCTGCCCCACCAACATAAACGCCTAATCTAAAACCAGCAAAGGCAGTACCTAGTTCAACAATATTAAATTTATAAAGAGGTCCCGGTACTACCACCATTAAAAAAGCGATAAGCCCAACTAAAGTCACTAAATGTTTCATTGCCTACTCCGTTATTGTTATATAGTTATTGTTTTTTAAACAAGCTTTATACTGTTAACACTCCAATTTAGATTACTATGACCGATAAGTATCTATAAAGTCATAATTTATTGCCCTTTTAAAGTAGATAACTTGACTCCTTGGTAAAAATCAACAAACTACGGGGGTAAAATTATCAGGGTATTATTATTTATGAAAACAGAGATTAGTTACCGGTTTGAGTCATCACAAGTAGCCAACCGCTTTTTACACGAATTAAAAGATTGGCCAGTCAATGACGTAAAAACACGTCTTTTTAATGGCGGCGACAGCGTTAAAGTAAGCTACGAATATGATGAAAGCGGATTTGATTATACCGTTGCCGAACTTGATGATTTAGCCGAGCAACACGGCGGACAAGAAGTATCGAGTTAAGATACTTATACCTACGCTCAATAGCCACAACACACTTTGTAGCCATGCCTGCATTGTAAACTTTAAGCTTACAAAGTTATGTAGCAATAGGTATTACACAACGTATTAAAGACCCCATACCTACTTCACTTTCAACCTCTATAGTGCCATTGTGCTCTTTAAGCACATTGTAAACTATAGCCATACTAGTGCCTTGGCCTACTGGTTTAGTGGTAAAGAAGGGATCGAACATTTGTTTAAGTGTATCAGCGTCCATTCCACAGCCGTTATCTGCCACCTCTATGTAAATATTGTTTTCATTGGCAAACAGCTTAACACTTATTTTTCCTTGCTGATCGCGCAAATCGTCGCAGGCGTGTTTGGCATTAATTAATAAGTTTACAAACACTTGTTTCATAGATGAAATATTACACCGTGTTAGAGGTAACTTTTCAATGTGTAACTCTATAGCACACGTCCCTAGCTGGTTGTCGAGTAGTTTTAGTGTGCCATTGAGTGATTCTGTAATATCTGCCATTGCAGTTACGTTGTCTTTTAGGCTTGCAAAGTCGACAAGGTTACTAACAATATGAGCTATGCGCTCTAATCCCTCTTGGGTATCATCAACTAAGTCATCAATATCGTCCACAATAAAGCTTAAATCGTTCTCTTGATTGAGCTGAACTAAAATAGACTCTAACTGCGATACTGAAATCGATTTATCTACAATTTGTTGAGCCGCCGTCATTAACGAAACCAACACGGGCTTTATAAATTTATACTTTCTACATTGCTGGTTATGTAAGCAAGCGGGTTATTTATTTCGTGAGCCATCCCAGCAGAGAGTGTCCCTAGCGTGGCCATTTTTTCACTTTGCATTAAGGTTATTTGTTGGTTTTTAACCGTTTCGAGCTTTTCTTCCAGCTCTTGATTAACAATAAACAATGCCCGTGTTTTGTCTTCTAGTAGGGTTTCTAATTGATCTCTGGCTGATTTTTCGCGCAAATACGCTTTTTTATAATTGTAGTCGTCTTCAGCCATGGGGAGTCTCATATTTTATTTCAATTAAACACGAATCAAACCCATCATGCATACACTGGGCATGATTAAGTTTAGCATCAACCCCATAATGAGCCGCAGCACCAAAAATAAGCCCTTCGGCGCACATACAAAGCTGTCGCTTAGAGTTGTAACGCATTAAAATAAACCCGTCTTCAATAATTTTGGCGTCAATTTCAGGTAAATTAGGCTCATGATAAAGCTTAGCTACTTCAACATGAATTACTTTATCAATACTAATAATGAGATCAGCAAAACTATTAAAGCTGTCTACTATAGCTGGGTGACGTGCCTTTAAGTGAGAAAATAAATACTCTCCAAAGGCCTTTAATACCTCTGGCATAGACATAGAAAGTGCAGTTGCTACATCTTGTACCAAACCAACTATTTCTTCATCTGGATAACTTTCTGCAGAAATATAAACACGACCTTCAGGTGCATTTTTTCAAGTAAGTCGTCCCATGCAGCCATGCCACATTTTTCAATAACCAGTGCCTCAAGCCCTCTAAAGATAACGTCTTTCATGCATCTTCCCTCTATTATCACTTTTAGATTGTTAGCTGCATCTTCAATTAGTTACAAACGCTCGCTACCTTACGACTCATATGTACACTAGCGTAGTAAGTCTTACTCTGTAAAATATCAGCATTAAAGTAATAATAGTTTAGTGCTTGTAAAACGCCCAAAAATGTTCGTTATTTGTATGGTCAACGTTTAACATTAAGTGACATTAAGGAAGCGTGATCACATTCTGCTTTTTACTCTATTGGTGGCAACGCTATTGGCAGGATCGTCTGGCCAAAAGTGCTTGGGGTAGCGCCCTTTCATCTCTTTTTGTACCTCGCGGTAACTACTATTCCAAAAATGCGCTAAGTCTTGAGTTAACTGTAGTGAACGCTTGCCTGGCGATAACAACTCCATTAGCAGTGTTAATTTACCGTTAGCTAACATAGGCGTGCTGGTTAAACCATATACTTCTTGCATGCGCACACTAAGCTTGGCAGGTCCATCAAGTTGGTATTCAATTTTTATGTTAGAGCCACTTGGTACTGTTAGCCGCAGTGGGAGTAAAGATTTTAGCTCGCTTTGCTGTTGCCAATTAAAACAATTTTGTAGTGCCTCAAAATAATTAAACTTTTTAAGTTGCTCAAGGGTTTTAATATCTTCAAGGTATACCCCTAACCAATCACCTGCTGTTTCAATGAGCTGCTGCTGACTAATAATAGGAAACTGTTCTGGCATCAATTTGCTAGCTAGGCACATTCTAATAAGCAGTTGCTCACTTTCTTTTTGCTCGTTAAACAGTGAAAAGCCCTGTTTGGCAAACAAACTAAGCCATGCCTTGGTGCGCTCTGTTTTATCAAGCTTATGTTTACTTGGTTGGCTACTAAGGGTAATTTCCCCAAGTTTTACTTCATCTTGATGAATAAACCGAGCGGCTTTTTCATCAAACTCGCAGCGGGTCAACTCAGTGAATAAATGCGGTAAATACTCTTTAAGCGCTAATGGATTTAGCGCCGTGGCTGCAAAAATACGCCCGCCTTTATGCCCGCCCATACTGGCAATAGCTATATATTCGTCATTATGCCAGTAGTCAGGGTTTAGCTCAGCCCCTGCCCCATTTGCTAATAAGTAGCCATTACCGCGTTTTTTAGCAATCCGATCTGGATAACCAAGCGACACTAATAAGCTCAAATGTTCAGTGTTTAAATCTGTACGGCTATCGGTAAATTTTAAGCGTTTTAACCAATAATTTAATTGCTGCTTAAACACCGGATGTGGTCGTTGTTGTAGACTATGCAGTGCTAGGTTGAGCTCATTGGCAGTGTTAACTCGGCTTTCTAGTAAGGCCACTAAATAAATAGCTAATCGATAAATCCCACTTAACCGTGGTTCTAACATTTGCGCTTTTAATAACATATGCGCTAAGCGAATATCGGCACCAAAGCCCAACATTTTACTACCCAGCGTGGTGAGCTTACCGTTACTATCTATAGCTTCAAGCATAGATAATAAATTAGTAGCTTGGCTGCATTGTTGCTCACTCGGCGGGTCAAGTAAGGTGAGTTCACTAATACTTGCGCCCCACTGCTTCGCCTCAAGCATCAGTTGGCTAATATCTGAGGTAAGAATGTCAGGGTTATCGTGGCTGTTTCGTCTCTCAAAAGTTTGTTTGGAACCTAACCGATACACAACCCCTGGTTCTATTCGTCCTGCACGCCCTGCGCGTTGTACTGCCGATGAACGCGATATACTTTGCGTAGTAAGCTCAGTCACACCGGTTTTTAAATTAAAGCTGGCTGCACGGCGCTTGCCGCTATCAACAACAATTCTAATACCTTCAATGGTTAAACTTGTTTCGGCAACATTGGTCGTTAGTACCACTTTTCGCATTCCTTGAGGCGCTGGTGCAATTGCTGCTTGTTGATTGGCTTTATCTTGTTCGCCAAATAATGTGGCAACAATACAATTACTGGGCAAGTCGATCAACGCTTGCTGCACTCGCAGTATTTCACGCTGGCCGGGTAAAAATACCAGCGCACTGCCTGTTTGCTCATTGAGTGCTTGTTTTATAATAGCGGGGATGGCATCAAGCCAGCGGCTTTCATCTTTTATTGGGCAATATATTTCGTCAATCGGGTAACTTCGCCCGCTTGACTGAATAACTGGGCAATTAAAAAATGCGGTATAACGATCGCTATCGAGGGTGGCCGACATCAGCATAATGGTTAAATCTTCACGTAGCGCCGCTTGCGATTCTAAAGCAAAAGCCAGCGCGGTATCTGCTGCGATAGAGCGCTCATGAAACTCATCAAAAATCAGTAAATCAACATCACTGAGTTCAGGGTCATTTTGTAACATGCGTGTCAGCATGCCTTCGGTGACTATTTCAAGGCGCGTGTGTACGCTTACTTTACTCTCACCTCGCACCCGTAAACCGACACTTTGCCCCAGCGTTTCGTTTTGGCAATGCGCTAAATAATTGGCAATATTACGTGCAGCTAAGCGCCGAGGCTCCAACATCACTATGTGTTTATAATGCCCATCGCGCATAAGCTGTAATGGCAACCACGTTGATTTACCTGCACCAGGCGGCGCTTGCAGTAAGGTGATTGGGTTGGCTTTTAATGCATCAATGAGTGAGTTATATATTTCTTGAACCGGCAGCACGCTATTTACCCTAAATTACTTTGTCGCCATTGTAGCAAAAATTAGCAGTTATTTATGTAGGGTACGACTATGTGCTTGGCTTATCATTTCATCTAAAACTTTAGCTTCTTGTTGCTGCGCTTGCCTTTGAAAAGCACGGTGCCTGTTGCTTACTATCCCTTCTATGCCTTTGGTAAAGCTCATTTGCTTAGAATAAGCTTGCTGTTGACGTAATTCATCTTGCTGTGAATCATGAATCCGCGCTTGTTGCTGCGCTGACAAACCAGACAAAATGCGTTTCATCCCTGATAAATTTTGTAAGCTTAGCGCCGAGCTCATTTGCTGGTTTTTATCCATACTGTTTATGTGCTGCTGTAGCTGCGATAGTCGTTGCTGCTCTAAGTTACTTCTTTGTTGTAATTGAGTTTGCTCGGCCAGCATTTTATCTAATTTTTGTTGTTGTAATCCTAAAAATTTATTAAGCATTCAGTTCACCCATCACTGCATTTAACTGATTCACTGACTGTGAGAAATCCACTTGTTCGTTCAATCCTTGGCATAAAAATGATTCGATTTTTGGATACAAATTTACCGCACTGTCGAGTTCAGGATCTTTACCTGCCTGATACGCCCCTAAAGGAATAAGCTCATGCACTTGCATGTAGCGGCTATAAAGTTTTTTTAATTTATAACAAAAACTTAGCTGCTCATCACTTACTATATTTGGCATTACTCAGCTAATCGATGAACCAATATTAATGGCCGGATAATGACCCTTTTCTGCTAAGGTGCGATCCAATACTATATGGCCATCAAGAATTGCTCGGGCGTTATCGGCTATTGGGTCTTGTTGATCGTCGCCTTCAGCCAATACCGTATAAATGGCGGTCATGCTGCCTTTACTTTTTTCACTATTACCGGAGCTTTCAACCAACTGGGTTAATTTACTAAATACCGATGGCGGGTACCCTTTAGATGCGGGCAGCTCACCTACCGATAAGCCAATTTCTCGCTGTGCTTGCGCATAGCGGGTTAATGAGTCCATCAACAGCAATACATTTGAATTTTTATCTCTAAAATAAGCCGCCAATTTATGGCTAAGCTCGGCGGCTTTAATACGCAATAAGGGAGAATCGTCTGCTGGGGATGCTATTACAATGGCTTTTTTTAAGCCTTCTTTACCTAAGCTTTGCTCAATAAAATCTTTTACTTCCCAACCACGCTCACCGACTAGGCTTAAAATAACTACATCGGCCGAGGTAAAACGGGTCATCATGCCAAGTAATTTACTTTTACCCACACCCGAACCTGCAAATAACCCTAACCGCTAGCCTTTACCTACACTAAATAGGCTATTAATAGCGCGAATACCCACATCTAACGGCTCGGTAACGCCTTTGCGCTCCAGCGTCGTTAAAGAATAATCGTTACTCAATTTACTGGCGCTTTTTGTGCTGTCTTGTTCAAGTGGGCCTAAGTTATCAATGGGTTGCATTTGCGCATCAATTACTCGCCCTAATAGCTTTTCTGAAATAGCCACATGGCTGTTTTTTATAACTGGTCTAACTCGCCCACCAGAATATAAATTTTGTATTTTTTTCAAGGGCATTAAATAGGCTTCATCTTGATTAAAGCCCACAACTTCAGCGTCATACCAGTGACCGTCAACACTCTCAACTTGGTATTTTTCACCCATAACGAATTGCCCACCCGTCGCGGTAAGTGTTAAACCATTGACTCTTGTTAAACGACCATAGCTTTTAACTAATTCAGGCGGGGTTAGCGCTGTCAGCGCAGATTTTAAACTAGTGTGTAAGGGGTTAGTCATGTGGCTGCGCTTTGAGTATTTCAGGTATCACTTCATCCAGTAAGCTTTGTAGGCGCTCTGAAAAAGAAAATCGATGTGTTTGTTGCTCTGCCACCAGTTCAACGTCTCCACTGATCAGAGCCTCATCAAAGTAAACCGGCACCGAAAATTCAGCTAAACGTGCATCATTAAAGCAGTGGCGATCAGCCCCTGAGATCATAACTTTTGTTACTACATCGCGATTGCTAAGCAAGGTAATGGCTTTTTCAATCAGCTGCGAGCGTATTTCGGGGCGTACTTTTAGCTCGCAGTCAATAACATGCTCTGCTAACTTGCTTATCATCAAGGCAAGATCTTGTTTAAACTCATCATTAAAGTTAAGTAGTTCGTTATTCGCTTTGTCGAATAAAGTGTTAAAACGTTCAATAAGCTGTGTTTTTTGCGCTTCAAGACGTTCAGCAACCCGTAGCTCTATTTGTTGCTCCATTTGCTGCTCTAACTCACTTTGCTTATCGGCTGCCCCTTGCGCGAGCCCTTCTTCATAGCCCTGCTGTAAACCAACACGCTGAGCAGCATCTAAACGCTCTTGCAGCGTTTGATGTTGCTCATTTTTATTTAAAGTGGGAAACCTAAATGCTTGACTCATAGTTAGCCTGCAGTCTCTTCTTCAAATAAGCGATATTCAATATCACCTTGTTTGCTCATGTCTCTAACTATCGACATAATTTCTTTTCTGGCGGCAATCACTTTGCTCAATAGTTGTGCACTTAAGCCGTCAATTTGCTGTTGGTACACTTGCGCTAAACGTTTAGGTAGTGCACCTAAAACACGCGCTAAAAACTCACTGTTCACACCCTTTAATGACATCGTCCATAACTCATCCAGAATGTCATTAAGCAACAAGGTTAATGTCTCGTCTGTTTGCTTAATTAAGCTGTCAAAATCGTACATTTTTTCTTGTATTTCATCAGCCACGTTAGTGTTATGTTTTTTCATTAGTTCGATAATTTGACTCTTATTACCGTTATAACGATTCATATTAAGTCGTTATCTAACTGAAACTGGCCTGCTTGGGTGTAAGCCGTACGGCCGTTTTCTGATATGGCAAAAAACCCTTGGCCATCAATAGCAATATCCAGCGCATTACCAGTACGTACAATTTCACCACCGGTGACAAAATCTTCTTTAACATTGGCAACTTTAACGCCACCGCGTTGGCTGCCGTTATAAACCGCGGCAAATTCTGCAGTGTTATTTTTATAACCAGCAGTACCCGAGTTAGCAATATTATTACTGGTTACTTCTAATCCTGTTTGGGTACTTTTAAGACCACTTAATCCTATATTGAACATAGACATATTATTTATTCCTCTTATTTATGCCACTTGATTAATTTCAGTGATACCAAAATTACCCAAACCATCGACTTGCAATAAAATATCTTCTAACGATTTACCTACAGAAACACGCTCAACCTCACCGCTTAACCAAGTATCAAGCTGCTTTGGCACCTCTGCGGTAGTGGCATACGCTCTAACTGCATACGCACCGGCTTCTTGGTTTTCAAATTCAAAACGCAGCGAACCGACTCCAGAATAAGGCAGTTGTTTTTCTTCAACTAATTCACCCTGTTGGTTATAAAGTTGCACAGTGACTGAATCTGCGCCTTCCCCTAAATTAACCATGCCTGAGACACTGCCATCTTGCTCAAGGGCAATACTGCTTGCTTGTACATCAACCGTTTTACCAACCATATTAGTGGCTTCAAGCACCGCTAAGCTGCTGACATAATCCAAGCCGTCGGCGGTGTTTTGGCGAATGCTTTGTAACGACTCAACATTAGAAAACTCCGCAAGCTGGCTCACATACTGGGTGCCATCCATAGGCTGTAATGGATTTTGATTACTAATTTGCGCAACGAGTAACTCTAAAAACATGGTCGACATTTCATCTGCAGAACTATTACCGGCAATATTCGTGGTATTTTTTGTGGCGTCTGCAGCGCTTGGAACGGCTGAATTAACTTGCATAAAATTATTGTCCTAACTTAAGAATGCTTTGCTGCATGCTATTTACACGCCCCATAACTTCAACAGATGTTTGGTAGCTACGACTTGCAGACATCATGTCTGCCATTTCTTCAAGTGCATTTACGTTGGAGTAAAATACATAACCATCGTTGTTAGCTATTGGGTTATTTGGCTCATAGCGCTGCTCTACCGCTCGGTTTGACTCGGTGATCCCTAACACGTCAACCGAGGCTGAAATTGCCAGTGGTGAATTTAAAATTAGTATTGATGAAACCGTTAACGCTATGGTTGAACTTCATAAAAAATGAAAACTGTAAAAGAGTATATTGTAAGTCTGCAACAAGACATTATTAAGCTAGACGCGTTAATTGAATTACTTGAAACGCAATACGAATTGCTAAGCCAACGTAATGTCAGCTAGAAACACACAATAAAAAAATGCTTGGCTTTTTAGAAAGCTTAAATGAATCACATAACCAGCGCGATGGCTTTTTGGTGAGTTTAGGCCTGCAAGGTGGCAAAGAAGGCTTAGCACAATTAACCGCGTTACTGCCTGCTGATATAAACTCGCTCACTACAAAATTATTACACCAGCTTGAGCTAAAAACTAAAACCTGCAAAATAATGAATGAACGCTCAGGGCAATTACTGTCAAGCCAACGTCGGTTGTTACAGCGTTTAACTGGCGGTGAAAACAAACAAGCGTACCCAGAAATGCCTTTATAAATACGTTCCATAAAGGCTTTTCCTTGTTTAGTCACTTTGCGCCATATTTTTACTTTACTCCTATTATTACCTTTCAAAACCCTATCTTGAGTCCAAAAATAGTCGTTCCGTTAAAGCTTAGTATTGTTAGCTTTTGTGCAACTTTGCGGCTATTGTATTTATAATAAGCAAATAGCGGCTAACGCCACCTTTATTAGACTAAAGAATGATTGCTGCTGAATCTGCTGATTTTATGACCTTTCTGCTATTTTACATGGCAAGATCACACTGTAAAAACAAAAACATAAACCATTGAATTTAAAGACCTTTTAAATTTAACAAGCCAGTTACAACACATCCCTTTGCTATTTTTGTTAACATTTACAAAGCGTTAAACTGGGCTATGCACGACCTTTTGCCTAATTACAATATGTAGCAAGCTGTTTTACCCTGCGCACTCAACGTTCATTTGCTTTGTAAAAGCTGTATTTTTATTTTGAGTTAGCAACTAAGTTGCAGGAGAAGTCATGACCACCAAGCCGCTAGATGATAATTCATCTGATGCTATACCAGGAGCGGATACTCAAACCGCGTCCGATAGCTATGAAAATCTTCATAAACCCAGCTCTGAGTTTGAAAGCCGCGACGCTTATCTAGAGCACGAGCTGCAAATTATGCAGCCAAAACGCTGGCGTCCAAATTTACCGTTTAGAGATTATCGCTTTGAATTTGAAGACACCATTCCAGCAATGGCCGCTACTATAGGTAAAGTTGTGATGGTTGCAGCCATTGCTGCCACGTTTGCAGGCCCTTTGGGGTTGAGTGATGGTTTTGTACTTGAAAACGTACGCTACGAACTTTTAATTGTTTCGTTATTTATTTTACTATTTTCTGGCTTTATTTTACCGACCGCTAATTTAGCGGGTACTCATGGCCCACTCATTCCATTAATTCCTATTGTGGTTGCCGCAGGCGGACACCCTATGGCCTTTGGTTTGCTCATAGGAGCCTTTGGATTGATATTAGCATTTAGTAAAGGCGGCAGTCTCATGGCAAAGCTCACCAGTAAAGGGGTGTGTGGTGGCCTACTCCTCTATTTAGGATTTGTGGGTACCATTTCACAAGTTAAAAAGCTGTTTGCATGGGCTGAAGAAATTCAAATGACCCATATTGCCTTTATCGTAATCTTAGCCACAATTTTACTTTATGCTTTATTGGAGCATTATAAAAAACGCTGGTTAGCCGTGCCACTGAGCTGTTTAATTGGTGGTTTTACTGCTTTTGCATTGGGTGCACCGTTTGAGTTTCATACTGCACCGGGCTTACCAAACATGAACCCTATGTACTGGTGGGGCGAAAACACCGGCTGGATGCTTGGCTTACCAACAGCTGAAAGCTTTGTAGTTGTACTTCCTTTTGCAGTTTTAGCAGTTGCTATGTGGTCGCCTGACTTTTTAGGCCATCAAGTATTTCAAAAAATTAGTTACCCAGAGCGTACTGAAAAAGTACAAATGAATATTGACGATACCATGCTTAGCGCATCAACAAGACAAACCTTTGGCTCGCTATTAGGCGGTGCTAACTTTGCGTCATCTTGGGGCACTTACATTGTTCCTGCTGCTATTGCAAAACGCCCTATTCCTGCAGGCGCAATTTTAACTGCGTTATTTTGTATTATCGCGGGTGTTTGGGGTTACCCAATGGACTTAGCTATTTGGCAGCCAGTATTATGTGTTGCCTTAATTGTAGGGGTGTTTATTCCACTACTTGAAGCGGGTATGGAAATGACCCGTGAAGGTAAAACCACCCAATCAGCCGCCATTGTGGTGTTTGCATCAAGCCTAGTAAACCCTGCATTTGGTTGGTCACTAACTATGCTACTTGATAACTTGGGCCTTATTGGCTGTAAAGAAAGAAGTGCTGATTTATCGCGAATGAGTCGCTGGGTCATCCCACTTATTATGTTTGTGTTATTAACCAGTGTAATGGCACTGGTAGGTATGCTGCCAGGCATTCCTGCGCTAATGCCAAGCTTTAGACATTAATTCCTTTATTAAACAGCAAAGCGAGCTTTAATAGCTCGCTTTTTTATTGTACTTAACCTGAACTCCGGATAATAAATCCATCTCAAGCAGCTATTTTCAGCGCTAACTGCGTTGAATTTACTTGCAATAGGCTAGCTATTGACGCGTAATTTCGCCTTGTTTTCACTAAAAATCTCTAGCTTGAGAAAATAAAAATAAATATCATTTTGATTCAATATGTTAGTAAATCTCTTAACCAGAGTTCAGGTTACTTATAAAAAACCAGCACAGTGTCCCTGCAATAACCCCCCCTGAAGTGACAGTCCCTGAAATAATTACAAGCCACCCTGCAGAATTTTTATAAAGCTCGCCACCAGCTAAAAAACTTTACGCACCAAAAAAGCATAAGCAGTTGATATATTAAGCGTTTCACTTTCTGGTATAGCCTTTGCAACTTTATAAGTGAACGTTAAAAATCATTTTATTAGTAACGCTTTTAAAATGAAAAATCATCACTCTTAATAAGGAGCTAATTATGCATAGCGATCGTATCGAAGGAAATTGGAAAGAACTTAAAGGTAAAGCGCAGCAAAAATGGGGCGATCTTACCAACGATGATTTAGATAAAATTGAAGGTAGCCGTACCGAGCTTGTTGGTAAAATTCAGCAAAAATACGGTAAATCGAAAGAGGAAGCCGAGCGCGAAGTAAATGACTTTGAGAAAGGCCATTAAAATAAAGCGTGTTAACAGCTTTACTTGCTAATAAAAAACCGCCATTTGGCGGTTTTTTTGTTGGTTAATAATAGAATCACTAGATTTAACGTATTCGGTAATTTTTGAATTAACCAGCCTGTTTATTATTTGAAATCGACGTCAAAAGTTCAGATGTCAGCTGCCTATCTATCTGAGCATTTTTTTCACTCAGTTTATGAATAAACTCTAAAGGTGTAAGCCCATGTGATTTTTCTTTAATGGTAATACTCGCGCCTTTATCCATTAAAAGTTGCACTAAACCAAAGTCATTAAGCAAAATAGCCGAGTGTAGAGGTGATAAACCATCTATGTGACTTAACGTATTTACTTTGATTCCTTTAGAAATAAAGTATTCGATATAAGCATCGCGCTTATCTATATCTTTAATTTCAAATAAAAATGCTAGACCAGCGCCTGATTCAAGTGATTCAATATCACTCTTATCTGCTCTATAATTAAGTAAGTAATATTCACAAGCGTCACTTGGGATGTAATGAGTATTCTCATCAGTGCTGCAAATAATAACATCTTCAATATCACTATTAATAAGCGAATATAAAGCAACTGCAGAATATCCAACAGATAATAAAAGTAACAAATAAATAGTAAGCTTTTTCACCTCTACCCCCAAATTACTTTACTCTCAGCATCACTGTATGCAAGCATAACGAAGTGATTATTTACAGAATTAAGCTCAATCTTATTTATTTAGCCAGCGCTAGTTTTACTGCTGCCTCGGCATGTATTTTGGTGGTATCGTAAAGCGGAACCTGCGTATGTTGTGGTTTTACCAACAAGGCGATTTCAGTACAGCCTAAAATGATGGCCTGCGCGCCTTGCTCAAATAATCGCTCTATAATGCGTATATAATCAGCTCGCGAATCGTCATCAATAATACCTTGGCATAACTGCGAATAAATAACCTCGTGCACTCGCTTTCGCTCATTAGGCTGAGGTATTAATACCTCAATGTTATGCTTATCGGTTAAACGCTCTTTGTAAAAGTTTTGCTCCATTGTAAATTGCGTGCCCAATAACCCTACTCGCGTAATGCCATCGTGCTTTAATTGCTCGGCGGTGGCATCGGCGATGTTCAAAATAGGAATGGTAATATTACTGGCAATCTCATCGGCCACTTTATGCATAGTGTTGGTACAAATAAGTAAAAAGTCGGCACCACCAACCTCTACAGATTTAGCTGCCTTGGTGAGTAACTTAGCTGTTTGTTGCCAATCGCCTTGATGCTGTAGTGCTTCAATTTCCGCAAAATCGACGCTCACCATACAACTTTTGGCACTATGTAGTCCACCCAATGAGTGTTTAACGCCTTCGTTTAAAGCTTTGTAATAGCTGGCTGTTGACTCCCAACTCATACCTCCGAGCATGCCAATCGTTTTCATAAAATTGCCTTGTTTAAAAGTGGTTAAGAGCAAGCCGATTACTACACAGATATGCGACAAAACAATAAGCTAAAATACCTGTAAAGTCTTGCATAGCGAACCCTCTGACTCATTATATTTTATTCTGCCTTGCTGTTTTGCTAACTATCAGGTGTTGACTTAACAACGAATTTTTCAAATAAACCATTTAGTGGGAAATAAATTACCAAATAAATAGCTAGGAAAAGTAAAAACTCCATATAAAAAGGTAGATCTTTTAGGTTTATTATTGAATCAGTTAAATAGCGGCTAACAAACGATGTAATGAATGCAGATAAAAATATAACGACTAAGTTTGAAGTTTTTTTATTCATGTAAATCCTTTTAAAAAAGCTAATTGCACAACCAATTCCATTATCGTAGTTTATGCGACTACAATTATTGTTTTAATATTTATATATAAGATAATTCAATATCTACTTTTACCACATCATTTTTAATAGCCCATTGAAAAGCATCACTGTTTTCAATAAACGCCCTAAGACTATCAACCTCATTTAACGCAGAACACCACTGACTCGTTGTTGAAAGCGCAAATGCAGCCTCGCTTGGTAAAAATTTAAAAGTCGTACTAAGTTGCTGCATAGCATCTGTAGCTTCATCTATGTCGTCTAAATCAGGAATAATTTGACGTGTAATATCAACAATAAAGTAGTCTTTACTAAGGCTATCTACCCCGCACTGAAAAAGAAGCATATCGCCGTCATACTCTAAATTAGTATTTTCAATTCGGTAGCTTTCATATAAATCAATAACCAGTTTAATCAACTGTTTAACATTATAGTTTTTATAAAATTCAGAGCTTTCAATTTTAAGTTTTATATCTTCTATTTTCATATTTTATTTATAATTCTATTTAAAAATTAGTAACTATGTGCTCTTTTCGCTACTGTATTAACCTTTACTTACAACGTCTTCAAATAACAATTGCTTATCGTCTTTATATACTTCAAGCCAACCAAGTGAAGATGTATCGCAACCAATAATAGTGACATGTAACACGTAACTGTAACGCCCGTTTTTAAACGTATAGTGATGATTGCCGCCACTACCTTCAAAGGTAATATCACCATTAATTAAAACGATATCAGGCTTGTCGCTTGGGCTTTTATCAATACTCCACGATGCATAGCGGAAGTTTCCATCGCCTAAATTATCAACGCGAACACGATAGCTAGCCGTTTTCCAATCAAGCACTGGCTCTTCAAATGTATTAATACTTAAATGGAGTGATTGTTTATCTTGAGCAATTAACTTTTCTGCATGTGCTTGCTCAGTGCTATTTTGTGTATTCACAGCAATAACTTTGCCGTCTGTGTCTACCCACATTACGCCGTTATTTAGCATAATGCCACGCCAACCTACGCTATCCCAATCGGTATCGATATTTGAACTGGCAATAACGCCAACAAGTTCCTCATCAAACACTTCATCAAAGCGGGTAATAAACTCAGCTTCATTTTTAATGTCGGGCAATGGATATTGCCTTTTTAGAGGGTAGCGAATATGCGCAGCAATCGCAGTTTTATCATGCGTTTTAAAAGCAGTAATAACAGGTAAAACACTCTCGTGATACTTTTGCTCAAGCGCAAATGTGTTCGATGTGAAAAATAGGGATAGGCAAAGCAATATGTAATTTAGATACTTCATTAAAAAACCTTCAATTTTGACTTTCGTTATGTGCTAATACTTTGACCTAAAATCTTAAAACATACCTTTCTGTTGAGGCGCTTCTTTATGATCGGTAACTTTCGTAATAAGTTTTTCGATCTTCAAACCTTGCGGTGTTTTAGTCTGAATTATTTCTATTTCAACTATTAATAGATCCCCTTTTCCAAACCTCTCTCCCTTATCAACAGTATCAATAAACTCTCTATCAGTAATTTCTGCATAAAAACTGGACTGTCCATCAAATAATTTCCACTTATTTCCATCTTTAAAGGATGGAGATTCAATCGTTAAACCTGTAGTAATTGTATTTTTTGAAATTGGTAAATCGAAATCAAGAGGTTTAAAAAATTCAGCATCATTAGCCGAAGCTTTAGTTTGGATATCAAACTTTGAAGATTTTAACTTTACTTCGCTTAATCCTTTAACCAAAGGCTCCCTAATAAATGTATCTAACGAATTAGCAGCTTTTGGATCAGAAAGAACGTTTAGCGTTTGAATATGAAATACCTGAGTATGACCATTAGAGTTTTCGATATTAACTGTATTCGCGTTACTATCTGGTGTGCACTGCTTCGGTTGATTGCCAGCTAAATGAATACACAATTTAATTGAGTCAGTAGCCAGAGTAATAAGGTCTTTGGGGGAGCTAGTACAAAATAATGCTCCAGAGGATAAACCTACCACCTGTAGTAAAAAATCAATATCAAATGATTGCCCTCTAAAACCTGAGACATCCATACATAGCGATGCATCTTTACCATAAGCTTCTGTTGTAATCACGTTCATAAATTCATCTAGTGCTAAAATATAGCGAGCAACATCTTTCGCTTTTAGCTGCCCTTTTTCAACTGCTGCACCGTAATATTCAAGAGATAGCTGATCTTCCGTAATTGTCTGCATTATAATTCCTTAATTAGAGTAACTAAAACTTAGTATTCTTTATGCTTAGTCCAAAAAATTAATACCTAGACTACACGTTCAATTCATTCAATAGTCACATCTAATGCCTATTATGTAAACAATTGAGTTATCGATATTTATTGCGATAAAAAGATACAAAAATAAAAAACGAGCCTACCTTGGCTCGTTTTTGTTTTACTGATAGCTGACAGCTAAAAACTGACCGCTTCAACTTTTGACCGCTGCTCTTTTACTCCGGCTCATACCCCAAGTTAGGCGATAACCATCTTTCGGCTTCTGCGAGCGTCATATTTGTTCGCTTAGCGTAGTCTTCAACCTGATCCTTCTGTATTGCAGCAACGGCGTAGTATTTCGCTTGTGGGTGTGAAAAGTACCAGCCCGACACCGCAGCACCTGGCCACATGGCGTAAGAGCTGGTGAGCTGCATACCAATGCGTTTTTCGGTATCGAGTAACTGCCAAATTTTCTTTTTCTCGGTGTGCTCTGGGCACGCTGGGTAACCCGGTGCGGGGCGAATACCTTGGTAGTTTTCGCGAATGAGTTCATCGTTAGGCAGGTTTTCATCTGGTGCATATCCCCAATACTCTTTACGCACTTGTTCGTGCAAGTACTCTGCAAATGCTTCGGCAAGCCTGTCGGCAACCGCTTTTACCATTATTTTATTGTAATCGTCTTGCTGTGCGTCGAACGCATTGGCTAGGTAGTCTTCTTCTAAGCCACCTGTTACCGCAAACGCACCAAAGTAATCAGGCGTGCCTTTTGGCGCAATGTAGTCGGCTAAACAGTAATTAGCAAAGTCGGTTTTTTCGGTTTGCTGACGTAAATGGCACGAAGTAGTTAATAGCTCTTTTCGCGTTTCGTCGGTGTATATTTCTATATCATCACCCACACGGTTTGCAGGGAATAAACCAATTACACCTAGTGGTTGCAAAGTGCCTGATTTTTCAAGGTCGTCGAGCATATCGTTGGCGTCTTTAAACAAGCTTTGTGCTTGTTCACCCACTACTTCATCGTCCATTATGCGCGGATATTTACCGGCGATTGACCAGGTCATAAAGTACGGCGTCCAATCTATATATTTACGTAGAGTCGCGATTGATACATTTTTAAACTCGGTCACGCCCAGCTTTTTCGGCACGGGTGGTGTGTAGTTATCCCAATCGAGCTTTGCAGCATTATCGCGGGCGCGCTGTATGGTAACTGGTTTTGAGCGCGGCTTTTTGCGTGCTTGTTGTTCGCGTACTTTGTCGTATTCGGCGGTGGTTTTAGCTAAAAATTCTGCTTTGTGATCTTTAGAAAGTAAATTAGACACCACACCCACCGCGCGGCTGGCGTTATTTACATACACTACGCCTTTATCATACTGCGGCTCTATTTTTACTGCAGTATGCGCTTTTGAGGTGGTTGCCCCACCAATCATGAGCGGTAGCTCAAAGCCACGACGCTTCATTTCTTTGGCAACATGTACCATTTCATCAAGCGACGGAGTAATTAAGCCCGAAAGGCCTATGATATCGGCTTTTTCGTCAATCGCGGTTTGCAGTATTTTATCTGCTGGCACCATTACCCCAAGGTCGATTACTTCGTAGTTATTACATTGTAGTACTACGCCTACGATGTTTTTACCTATGTCATGCACGTCACCTTTTACGGTAGCCATAACAATTTTACCGTTGGTGGCGCCTTCCTCTTTTTCGGCTTCAATGAATGGGTCAAGGTAGGCCACGGCTCGCTTCATCACACGAGCCGATTTAACCACTTGGGGTAAAAACATTTTACCGGCACCAAATAAATCCCCAACCACGTTCATGCCATCCATGAGTGGCCCTTCAATGACGTGAATAGGTTTATCGGCGCCAGCACGGCACTCTTCGGTGTCTTCATCTATAAAGGTGGTTATGCCTTTTACAAGGGCGTGCTCCAAGCGCTTCTCTACAGGCCAAGTGCGCCATTCTAAATCTTCTACCCGCTCAGCTTGTGCCATGCCTGAATATTTAGGCGCAAGTTCAACAAGGCGCTCGCCCGCACCTGAGTCGGTGTTAAGAATTACATCTTCTACGGCTTTACGAAGCTCCTCGGGGATGTCGTCGTAAACCGCAAGCTGCCCTGCGTTTACTATGCCCATATCCATACCCGCTTTTATAGCATGGTATAAAAACACCGAGTGAATCGCTTCACGTACCGGGTTATTACCTCTAAACGAGAATGATACATTAGACACCCCGCCCGACACTTTACAATGGGGTAAGTTTTGCTTAATACGGCGGGTGCCTTCAATAAATTCTACGGCATAATTGTCGTGCTCTTCTATGCCGGTGGCTACGGCAAATATGTTGGGATCGAAAATAATGTCTTCTGGCGGAAAGCCAATTTCGTCGACTAAAATACGGTAGCTGCGCTCACAAATTTCAAACTTACGATCGGCAGTATCGGCTTGGCCGTCGGTATCAAACGCCATCACAACAGCGGCGGCGCCAAAGCGTTTTATAATTTTAGCTTGGCGAATAAACGGCTCTTCACCCTCTTTGAGTGAAATGGAGTTAACAATGGCCTTGCCTTGAATACACTTTAGGCCTGCTTCTATAACTTCCCATTTAGAGGAGTCGACCATAATAGGTACTTTAGAAATATCAGGCTCTGAAGCAATTAAGTTTAAAAACTTCACCATGGCGGCTTTTGAGTCCAGCATGGCTTCGTCCATGTTGATATCAATAACTTGGGCGCCATTTTCTACTTGTTCACGGGCCACATTAAGGGCGGTCTCGTAGTTTTCTTCCATGATCAAACGTTTAAACATGGCCGAGCCAGTCACGTTAGTACGCTCGCCGACATTGGTAAATACTGCAATTTGTTGGGTCATTGGCGGCTCCTTAATTTAAGTTACAGGCTTCTAGGCCTGATAAACGCATACGCACTTCAAGCTCAGGTAATTTTCGTGGTGCTGTGCCTTCAAGCCCTTTGGCAAAGGCACGAATGTGCGCAGGCGTAGTGCCGCAGCAACCGCCTACAATATTAATAAAGCCCGATTTACCCCAATCTATGATCTCTTTTGCCATGTCGTCTGCTTCTAAGTCGTATTCTCCAAACTCATTGGGTAAGCCCGCGTTAGGATGAACAGAGACAAAGGTTTCGCACACACGTGATAGCTCTTCAACGTATTGGCGCAGTAAATCTGGCCCAAGGGCGCAATTTAAGCCAATTGAAAGCGGCTTAATATGGCGAATAGAGTTATAAAATGCTTCGGTGGTTTGCCCTGAAAGCGTACGGCCTGAGGCATCGGTAATAGTACCTGAAATCATCACTGGCAATGTGCGCCCTGCTTGTTCAAACGCTTCTTCTACTGCGAACGATGCCGCTTTTGCATTAAGCGTGTCGAATATGGTTTCGATTAAAATTATATCTACACCGCCCTCCATAAGCGCAAGGGTTGACTCAACATACGCAGTCACTAACTTATCAAAGGTGATATTACGATAGCCGGGGTCGTTTACATCCGGCGATAACGAACACGTTTTAGACGTTGGCCCTAAAACACCTGCTACATAGCGCGGTTTTTCTGGGGTTTTAGCACTAAATTCGTCACATACAGTGCGGGCTAACTTAGCTGACTCTAAATTAACTTCACGGCTTATACTCGCCATGTCGTAATCTTCCATCGAAATGGTGGTCGAGTTAAAGGTGTTAGTTTCGATAATATCGGCTCCGGCGGCTAAAAAGCTGCGGTGTATATCAGTAATAATTTCAGGCTTGGTTAGGCTTAATAAATCGTTGTTGCCTTTAATAAGCACGTGCCAATCTTTAAAACGTTCACCACGGTAGTCTTGCTCTTCAAGCTTATGCGCTTGGATCATGGTTCCCATTGCACCATCTAAAATTAAAATGCGCTGTTTGAGCGCAGCGCTCAGCTCTTGATGCTTATTGTTTTGAGGATTATTCGGCATAGTTGTTAGTCCTTACGTCTTGGCTAACTAAGTTAATATCATAGGGTGTGGTTTGGTAAACGTAATAATTTAACCAGTTTGAAAACAGTAAAAACGCGTGACTTTGCCATGTTTTAGACGGTTGCTTGCTGGTATCGTCATCAGGAAAATAGTTTTCGGGCTTTGGCGCATCAGGGCTTTTTTGTAAATCGCGCTCATATTCGGCTTTTAAACTGTCGGCATCGTATTCTGGGTGGCCGGTAATAAACACTTGGCTGCCCGATTTATTTTTAAGTAAATAAGCCCCGACTCGTTCAGAGCCCGCTAATACCACCAGCTCTTCACAAGCGTTTATTTTATCTATATCTATGTGGCCATAACGTGAGTGCGGCACTAAAAAGGTATCGTCAAAGCCGCGGGTAAGTGCACCATGGGCAAAGTAGCATTGATGGGTAAACACCCCGCAGAGTTTGTTGTCTTTTAAATCGCGCTTTAAATTATAACGGTGATATAAAGCCGCGTGGGCAGCCCAGCACGAAAACAAGGTAGAGGTTACATGCTGCTCGGCCCAATCAATAATCACTTTGAATTCTTCCCAATACGCCACTTCTTCATACTCTAAATGTGCCAAAGGCGCACCGGTAATTAATAGTGCATCGTAATTATTGTTTTTCACTTCTGAAAAGTAACGATAAAAGGTATCTAAGTGTTGCTCTGAGTTGCTACTGCTACGATGTGTGTCAAGGCGCAGTAGCTCTACATTTACTTGCAGCGGAGAATTAGCCAACAAGCGAATAAACTGTACTTCGGTTTCTACTTTATTAGGCATAAGATTAAGAATAGCCAAACGCATAGGGCGTATTTCTTGCGTTTTTGCACGTGTTTTTGGCATTACAAACACGTTTTCATGACGTAAACGTGCAATAGCTGGCAATTCGTCTTCTACTGTAATTGGCATTCTTAAAGCTCCTGCTCATAAAAACCGAGAATTAATACGCTCTCATTATGAACAGAATGTGAAAAATATCAACCTCTAGATGTATAGATGTCTAAATGAAATTTATTCACTCGGTTTGTACAAATTGAATATGTACTTTAAAACAGCCCCATTCGTTGACTGTTTCACCTGTGAGCCACTACAATACAGCATTGAAATTTTTATTATTATTGAAGGCTTCTTCTATGGTTTTACCTGATAAGTTTATATTCTCGATGAGTCGAGTATCTAAGGTTGTGCCACCAAAACGCACTATCTTAAAAGATATTTCGTTGCATTTTTTCCCTGGTGCAAAAATTGGTGTGCTAGGTCTAAATGGTTCTGGTAAATCATCATTACTACGCATTATGGCAGGTGTTGATGAAGATTTTGAAGGTGAAGCTCGCCCTCAACCAGGCACTAAAATTGGTTACTTGCCGCAAGAGCCTGTTTTGGACGAAAGCAAAACAGTTCGTGAAATTGTTGAAGAAGCTGTAGGTGAAGTAAAACATGCCCTTAACCGCCTTGACGAAGTGTATAACGAATACGCAATGGAAGGCGCTGACTTTGACGCACTGGCTAAAGAACAAGGTGAATTAGAAGCGATTATTCAAGCGCATGATGGTCATAATATCGATAACGTATTAGAGCGTGCTGCCGATGCACTTCGTTTACCTGAGTGGGATGCTAAAATTGAGCACCTATCGGGTGGTGAACGCCGTCGTGTTGCTATTTGTCGTTTGTTACTTGAAAAACCAGATATGCTTATTCTCGATGAGCCAACTAACCACTTAGATGCTGAGTCGGTTGCCTGGTTAGAGCGCTTCTTACATGACTACGAAGGCACCGTTGTGGCAGTAACGCATGACCGTTACTTCCTTGATAATGTTGCTGGCTGGATCTTAGAGCTTGACCGTGGTGAAGGTATTCCGTGGGAAGGTAACTACTCGTCTTGGCTTGAGCAAAAAGATGCCCGCTTACAGCAAGAGCAAAAATCTGAAAAAGCACGTCAAAAATCAATTGCACAAGAACTTGAATGGGTTCGTTCAAACCCTAAAGGTCGTCAAGCTAAATCAAAAGCGCGTATGGCACAGTTTAGCGAGCTACAACAGTCTGATTACCAAAAACGTAACGAAACCAACGAATTGTTTATTCCACCTGGCCCACGTTTAGGTGACCAAGTATTAGAAGTAAACAACTTACGTAAAAGCTTTGGCGACCGTGTTTTAATTGATGATTTAAGCTTTAGCATGCCTAAAGGCGCTATTGTGGGTATTATTGGTGCCAATGGTGCAGGTAAATCAACGCTATTTAAAATGTTAAGCGGTGAAGAACAGCCAGATAGCGGTAATATCAGCATTGGTGAAACAGTAGAACTGGCAACTGTTGATCAGTTCCGTGGCAACATGGACGAAAGCAAAACGGTATTCCAAGAAATCTCTGACGGCCAAGATGTACTAAAAATTGGTAACTTTGAGTTCCCAAGCCGTGCTTACGTTAGCCGTTTTAACTTTAAAGGTAACGATCAGCAAAAGTTTGTTAAAGACTTATCTGGCGGTGAGCGTAACCGTTTACACCTAGCTAAGCTGTTAAAAGCAGGCGGCAACGTGGTACTTCTAGATGAGCCAACCAATGACTTGGACGTTGAAACATTACGTGCTCTTGAGAATGCTATTTTAGAATTCCCAGGTTGTGTCATGTGTATCTCGCATGACCGTTGGTTCCTTGACCGTATTGCTACACACATTTTAGATTACCGCGACGAAGGCCAAATTAACTTCTTTGATGGTAACTATACTGAATACGAAGAGTGGCTTAAAAAGACTCTTGGTGCAGAAGCTGCACAGCCTAAGCGCATAAAGTATAAAAAAATTGGCTAACAGCCACAGTGAATAAGTTAAAAGCCCTGCATTTTATGCGGGGCTTTTTTATGCGAGCTATTTTTATCTTTGAGCAAATTGGCGTGTTGAGCATTACCAGCTATGCTTATTATAAATAACAACTTTATAAGATTATTATGCAAAACCGTCGGCAATTTTCTCGTATTATGTTCTCTACAGCAGCGCAATTGGAAACGGCTAGCTCCCAGTATGCATGTACCCTATTAGATATTTCTTTACATGGTGCACTGATCACTAAAAGCGATGCCTTTACAGGCAACAAAAATGACGAAGCAATATTACGTTTTACCTTGCCACAAAGCGATATTGAAATAAAAATGCCGGTGGTTATTCGTCACATAGAAGAAAATCATGTTGGCCTTAAATGCCATAGTATTGATATAGACAGTATCACGCATTTAAAGCGTTTAGTTGAGCTAAACCTTGCCGATGAAACATTATTACACCGTGAGCTTGAAACGCTTATTCACCAAACATAAATAGACGCACTGCGTGAAGTTGATTACCATAACCAAAAATAATTAAACGACGCAGATATGAGTTTAAATCCCAATCTACCTTTAGTTTATCATCCTAATTACTCGTTTAGTTTTGATCCCAAACATCGCTTTGTAATGAGTAAATTTGCTCAGCTACACCAGCATGTTAAAACCCTTGGGCTTGCTGGCAGTAATATCACAGAACCACCACATGGTAGTGTAGAAGAGCTAGAAATAGTACATTGTGAAAACTACATTCACGATTTATGGCATAACCGCCTAGATGAAAGAGCCATGCGCCGTATTGGCTTACCCTGGTCACAAGCACTAATGAACCGCACATTTACCGCTCCGCTAGGAACACTGCAAACCGCGCGTTTAGCGCTTAAAAATGGGCTTGCGTGCCATTTAGCGGGCGGCACTCACCATGCTCATAGTGATTTTGGCTCAGGTTTTTGTATGGTGAACGATTTAGCTTTTACCGCACAAACGTTAATTCAAAATCGTGAAGTGACCAACGTACTGATTTTTGATTTAGATGTTCACCAAGGCGATGGCACCGCAGCTATGCTGGCTCATCAACCTTATGCGTTTACCTGTTCAATACACTGTGAGAAAAACTTCCCGTTTAGAAAGTCCCCTAGCGATTTAGATATTGGTTTAGCCAATAATATGCAAGATGCTGAATATTTAGGTATTGTTGACGATACGCTACAATTTTTATTAAACGAGCTTAACCCGGATCTTGTTTTATACGATGCTGGCGTTGATATTTGGCAAGAGGATGGCTTAGGCAAACTGGATATTAGTTGGCAAGGGATAGAAAAGCGCGATCACTTAGTGCTTAAACGCTGCCTTGCAAATAATACCCCTGTTGCCACTGTGATTGGTGGAGGCTATGACAGAGATCATCAGCGCCTAGCAAAGCGCCATGGCATTGTTATAAAGCAAGCGGCTAGTTTTTAATTATATTTTTAACTGACTTGGCGTAAGGCCGGTCCAACGCTTAAATGCTCGGCGAAAGTTAGGAATATCATAAAATGCAAGCCGATCAGCCACTCGTTCATTACCTTGCTGGCACACCCCCCACGGCAAGATCATTATAAATTGAACTTATAGAGCAAGTAGTGATCAGATCAAGGCATAATAATTACTTGGTCGCATAAATATGAGCACTACTTTTCTGAAACATTTTAATTCAATTACAGATCCTCGCATTGAACGTTGTAAAAAGCATGAACTTATCGATATTCTTCTCCTTGCTATTAGCGCTGTGCTCTCTGGTGCAGAAGGATGGGAAGATATTGAAGACTTTGGGCACCTAAAACTTGATTGGTTAAAAAAATACGGCACGTTCAACGCAGGAATTCCAAAACATGACACGATTGCGCGCGTCATGTGTCGGTTAAAAGCAAATGAAATAGAAAGGGCATTTCAATCTTGGATATCATCACTGATTGAAATCACAGGTGCAGATATCATCGCTATTGATGGCAAAACCGCACGGCGTTCATTTACCACAAAAGACAGAAAAAGTGCCTTACACACGGTCAGTGCATGGAGTTGCCAACACCAGTTAGTGCTTGGGCAGACGGCTGTTGATAATAAAACAAATGAAATCACCGCAATACCAGAATTACTCACCCT
This sequence comes from Pseudoalteromonas sp. APC 3694, assembly GCF_030407565.1. NCBI lineage: Bacteria > Pseudomonadati > Pseudomonadota > Gammaproteobacteria > Alteromonadales > Pseudoalteromonadaceae > Pseudoalteromonas > Pseudoalteromonas sp. APC 3694. Next base: position 9,909 of record NZ_JASDDE010000002.1, on the reverse strand, counting down.
GCTCGATATTGAAAACAGTATCATTACGTTAGATGCGATGGGATGCCAACAAGAAATAGCAAAACAAATCATCCAACAAAAAGCAGATTATATTCTTGCACTTAAAGGTAATCATTCAGGCATGCAAAAGGAACTAGAAGCGTGGTGGCACAAGTGCGAGCGTGAAAGGTTAACTAAGCATAATTGTGATGAACATACCGAAATAAGCTCAGGACATGGGCGTGTTGAAACACGTACATGCCAGCAGTTACTTATAGATAAAAGCTGGCTAGGCAAGGATTATCGTTGGCCTGGCTTAACGAGTATTATTAAGGTCAGGGCTGAAGTTCATGATAAGTCGGCAGGGTCGGATACCACTGAAACACGCTGGTATATAAGTTCATTAGACTTAAATGCAGCGCAAGCACTCAATGCAGTACGCAGTCACTGGCAGGTTGAAAGCATGCATTGGATGCTTGATATGAACTTCAGAGAAGATGAATCGAGAATACGCAAACTTCAAGGGCCATTAATGTTTAATGTAATGCGAAAGATAGCCATGGCGCTTTTTAAACAAGATGCATCTAAGTCAGCAAGTATGGCGAGGAAAAAGAAAATGGCAGGGCTAGACGATGATTACCGCTCAACCCTGTTAGAGTCTGGGATTAAAATGCGCTAGCCGTGGCACACCCCCAGTAAATGCAGAGCTTTAAGTTTATTTTGCTCATCTTGTAATTGAGAGTAACTGACACCGTGTTGTTTTAACTTACGTTTAAACGTAGCAGAGCTCATGGCAAAATACTCAGCACTGTTAGCAAGGCTGTTGTTTTTATCACGGTAAATGCGCTGGCACACAGCCTCAACAAAAGACTGTGATACATTCTTATGTAACTCACTTTGCGCTATGCACTGCTGCCACCTAAGCTGACTAGCCTCTGGGTTTGTGCACTTAAGTAGTTGTTTATTAAAGTGCCAACGGGTGTAGGGTTGTTCAAACCGAACCCGTAAGCCTAAGTGCTGCTCATATTCTTGAATATGCCGAGGGCGTTTACAAGTAAAGTCAAAATAACAATGTGGATACACATTACATACTCGTTTTAGTAAGCTCATTAACGCAGCGCTGTATATTTCAAAACAATAATTTTTTAATGACTCGTCCATACCGATACTCGGTTGCAAGTACAGATATAAATCGTCTTTAAATATATGCCTACGGGTAAATAATAAAGGGGCAATAACGGTACTAATTTGTTGTAATTGCTTCAAAGCCATACCTAAACTGGGGCTTAAACGCACACTTTGCACTACTGGGCTAACGTCATTAACCAATTGATGACCCAGTAAAAAGCCACTATCATTACTCTTCATTAAGGCTTTAAACTGGCTAATTAAAGCCAATAATTGCGATAAACTAAAGCGCTGTGATAGGTCATATAAATCTTGCTCAAAAATACCCGTACCACGCAGCAATTTATGCAGCGGGATCCCTCGTCCTTGAGCAAGCTCCACCAGCGCAGTGATAATCCCCTCGGCGCTGAGGTATTTATCGTCTAAGCTAATATACTGCTGCACCTACAAGCGCCTTTTGTTGTTGTAATTGTTGATGTAGCTGGCTGGTTTGCTGCACTGGATCTTGCTCTAAATCCATTGCCATGGTGGCGGTTAAAATATGCTGAAACTGTGCACCTTTGCTTTTTGCGACTTTAAACGCACAGTGATTAAGCGCCGCTTTCATTTGCGCTAATAGCTCTTTGGCTTGGCTTTGGCTGGTATTCGGCATAAGTACAATAAAGCAATCACCGGCATAGCGACAAAGCACATCATTTAATCGGCAATTCATTACTAATAAATCACTAATTTCTCTTAGTAACCTATCACCTTCACTAAAACCAAACTGCGCATTAAACTTTGCAAAATCACGAATATCAATAACACCTAAAGTACCCCCTTGCTGCTCTGTTTGTTGTTGCTGCATCAGTGAATGTAAGTAGTTTACTCGGTATAACCCTGTTACCGGACAGACCTTTTCATGTTCTCGCAGATGCGCTTCTCGACGACGCAATTGACGATTTAACACAAATTGCTCTTGATGCCAATAATAAAGCCCAACACTGGTAAGCGACATACCAAACGGCGCTGGTAGTGACTCAAACCAGGTGAGCCATAATTGTGAAGGTTGCTTTAACCACTCATCGAGTAAATCGAGTGTGGCTGAGAACATAAACAAACCTAAACCTAACACTAATAAGGTAGTTACTTTGCCTGGCGGGCGTGAAATAAGTAACGCAACTATCCAGCTGAGGGTCATCAACACAATACCGCCTTCACCAACAATATCGAGCCACGCAATGTCTTGCCATTGCTTAAGTTCGCCAAAGTAAGTACATATTGCTACAGCCATAACTAACAATAAAATGATGGTGTTGGTTAATTTTGCATGGTTGGTAAATGGGTTATATCGCATTAGGGTGGCTTCTTTAGTCTATGTTGGTCTGCATGCTAGCTTAGTCATGCTGTGTTCGTCAGGGTCATTTTGGCTCATTGATATGACATTGAGATTAAAATTTATAAGTATTTAACCTCGTAATAACCATTTTTAGTGCTCTGGAGCCGTGTTTAAACAGCTCAAATGTCTGTTTGAAAAGTACTAAGTTGGCGTTTTGTCAGGAATTAACTTTAAAACTGTCACATTAGCGTCATTAACTTTTTTTAGTTTGCTCACCAAACCAAGGACAACCGGAGCAAATCAATGAAACAATTTAAGTTAAATGCTGTTGTAGCGGCATTAGCACTGAGCCAATTTAGTATTATCGTGAATGCACAAGAACAAACACCACCAAGAGAACCTGAAGTAAAGGTTTCTGAAGAACTTGTGGTCTATGGTGAGATTGGTTATCGCAACCGCTCGCAAGAACTAGCGCCAACGCTTGAATACTCACAAGAATACTTTCAACGTTTTGAACCACTCACCGCCGGTGATGCACTAAAGCGTGTTCCTAGTGTTACTTTTTTATCTGACGTACTTGAATCAGACGGCGCTCGTATGCGTGGCTTAAGCCCTGCTTACACAAAAGTACTTATTAATGGTGAGGAAGTACCGGGTGCCGGTGCTGACCGTTCATTTTTTGTGGACCGTATCCCAGCAGAATTAATTGAGCGTGTAGAAATTATTCGTTCATCTAGTGCCAACCGCTCTGCCGATGCCATAGCAGGCACACTTAATATTGTACTTCGCGATGGCTACAGCTTAGACGGTGGTTATATTCGCGCTGGTGGCTTACGTTACGATGACGGCGAAATAAAAGAGAGCCTTGCGGGCGTTTACGGTACTGAATTTGCAGGTGGCCGTTTACTCGTAGGTGCCAATTTACAAGGTCGTTATAACCCAAAACAAAAATCAAGCAGACGTTATGGCGATAGCCCTGAAAATAACCCTAATTACGCTACAGACGATTTTGATAACCGTGAAGATCAATCTGATATCCGTGATGGCGATGATACCTCTTTAAATGCCAGCTTTGAGAAGGTATTTGATAATGGCGGTAAGTTTGATATTAGCGCCATGTGGGTTGATACCGACCGTACCGAAGATGAGCGCTCTTTTGAATACGACAACCCAACGGCGACATCAGGCTCTGTTGTTGAAGGGGGTAATTTACTCTCAGATAACGCAAACGTTTCGTTTATTGATCAAACCAACTACAACATTAATTCTGGCTATGAATTACCCCTACTGGGCGGTACCAGCAAATTTAAATTAGGTTATGCCAGCTTTGAAGAGTCTGTTTACGAACAAGAAGTTGAGCTTGATACCTCAGAGCTCCAATGGTGTTTGAAGAAGCAGAAGAAACCGTTGATATCGATGATAAAGAATGGTCATTACAATGGCAGCACAGCTTACTAGTAGGTGATTCAAAAGAAATCCAATTTGGTGCTTTTATACAAGGTAAAGAGCGCGATACCGCTATTTTTGTCGCTGAAGATGAGCTTGAAAAAGACTTTACCAATTGGGATCAATTTACTGAGAATCCACTGACTCTTGCCGGTTTTGACAACGCCTTTGAACCAGTGGCTGGTGGCGTTAATACCCTAGAAGAAGATCGTTTTGATTTATTTGCGCTAATCAAGCACGAAGCGGATGTGTTCTCGTGGGAGATGGGGGTGCGCTGGGAGTCAACTGATTCAAGTATTACTGATACCAATGAAGGCGTAACTGCCGAGAATGATTATGACTTTTTCTTACCGTCGGCTCACTTTCGTTATAGCATCAGCGATAACGGACGAGTCAGTGCCTCTGTTGCTCGCAGCTTACGCCGCCCTGACTTTGACTACATGACACCCGCCTTACTTGAAAAAGAGCTCGCCGATAATGACTTTTTAGGTAACTCAAGCCTTAAACCAGAATCGTCTTGGGGTATCGATTTAGGTTACGAATACCGTTTAGGTAAAAGTGGTGTTGTTGGTGTAAACGTATTTTACCGTGACGTTAGCGACCTTATTGAAATTGCCAGTACCGGTGTTGAAGGCTCTGAAGGCGAAGGCACATTTGTGCTGCAACCACAAAATACTGGTGATGGCACAGTTCAAGGTATTGAGTTTGATTTATCAACCCCACTGAGCGCCTTAAACATGCCTAACACTGGTATCTTCTTAAATTACTCTTGGCTCGACAGTGAAGTTGAAGACAGCTTTGGTAAGCGTAAATTTAATGACCAATCTGATTATGTTTATAACGTAGGCTTTATCCAAGATTTACCAACACTTGGCGCATCATTTGGTGCAACGTACCGTAACCAAGGTGATGCATACGGACGCTTTGTGGGTGAAGAAGTAACAACCTCTTACGGTGCTGATTTAGAGTTATTCGTTGAAAAGCGCTGGGATGACATCACTCTACGCCTAGTTGGTTCAAACTTACTGGATGCCAGTAAAGATGAAGTTTTCAATAAGTTTGACTCGCTTGATGATCAAAACAATCGTGCCTTTGATGAGTACGAGCTTGAATCGGAAGAAGCAGGCCCTGTGATTCAAGTAATGCTGCGTTACGCATTCTAATCACACGTATTGTCATTTTAAGCACGTAATGGCAAACCATCGCGTGCTTTTTTGGAGTTAAAACATGTTTAAATTGTCTTTCATAATGGCCGCGATACTGTGCTCATCAGCGCTTAGTGCAAACGAGCCTGTTGTTTATAAAGATGCACTATACCAACAACAAAAAATAGCTAGGTTAACTACGTTGCCTAATAGCCTTAACTTTATGGTTATTGGTGATTGGGGACACAACGGCCACTTTTACCAAAAAGAAGTGGCTCATCAGCTAGAAATTGCTATGTATCAAACTGATGCCGATTTTATCGTCTCGACCGGCGATAACTTTTACCCAAATGGCGTGGCAAGTGTGAACGATCCTCTTTGGCAATCAGCCTTTGAGAACATATACCATGGCCCGCACACATTTGAAGATTGGTATGTTGTTTTAGGTAATCACGATTACTTGGGTAATGCCCAAGCACAAATTGACTACACCGCAAAAAGTCAGCGTTGGCAGTTACCTGCAAGGTACTACAGTAAAACATTTGCGCTTGAAAACAACGAGCAAGTGTTAATGGTGTTTTTAGATACCAACCCGATTCAACCTGAATATAAAACCCGTGAAAAATACCGTTCAACCCAAGGGCAAGGCTATAAAACCCAACTTACTTGGCTTGAAACCCAACTAGCTGGCAGTAACGCAAAATGGAAAATTGTTGTTGGCCATCACCCGCTTTACTCTAGCGGTAAACGCTTTGGACGCAACCAAGGTCTTCGCGACATTTTAGAACCTATTTTAGAACGCCATAACGTGCACGTTTATATCGCAGGGCACGAGCACGACTTGCAATACAATCAACCAAAAAATAGCAAGGTGGCTCACTTTGTCTCTGGTGGTGGCAGTGAAGCACGGTTTGTAAAACAACGTGAATTTACCCGCTACGCAGAAGCAACACCGGGTTTTTTAAGTGTCTCTATCAATGGCGAAACTCTCAGTGTAAGCGCGATTAATCACCTTGGTGAAGTACGTTTTAGCACTGAAAAGCACATAGATAAGTAAAGGATAAAATAATGAACTTTAAACTAAATACAATTTCAGCTGTGCTTGGCAGTGCACTTCTATTGACTACTATAAGCGGCTGTACACGTAATAACGATACGCAAAATAATGCAGCAGTTACAAAACCATATATTGAAAAAACAGACATTGAAACCAAATTATTTGGCCCACAACAATACATGCAAGGCTCACAAGCAGCAGCGCTAGGTAATAATCAATGGCTAATGGCGAGCGAAAGCCAGGGTTTATTACTTACCGATAACGAGAAAAGCAGTGTGCTGCTCGCCGGTAACTTTGAGTCAATTTCACTGAAAAAAATAGCAGCGCAGCAATTTTTATTGGCAACTCTAGATAACAACCAAGATAATGTGGTTATTTTTAAGCTTATAAAAAATGGCCAAACTTGGCAGCTAAATGAACTCACCCGCATTAGTCCACCTCAAGCCCAGCCCGATGCCGTGTGTTTATTTAAAAATAGCAATAACGAAACTGTATCAGCATTTGTGCCAGATGTTCGCGGCTTGATCAGCGAAACGGTTATTTATGATTTAGCCACTAACCAAGCTAAAAATATCGCAGTACGTGAGTTCTCTGCAGTCACAGAGGCTTCAGGTTGTGCAGTAAATGACGACACAAAAACCCTGTATGTGAGTGAGGCAGAGCTCGGAGTGTGGGCCATTAATGCTGATGCGGAATCAGATGCCAATAAGCAACCTGTGGCTTTAGTACAGCCATACGGCGAATTAAACAGTGAAATCGGGGCTCTATCGGTATCACAAGACGGTACATTATGGCTGAGTGCCACTGATGGTAATAAGGTTTATGCTTACCAAGCTCAAACAGACAAGCTAAGCCAATGGTCGCTGGCAGGTGAGCACACAATAGAGTCTGTTGCAGCGAGCTTTATCAATGACAGTCAAGCCCAGCTGGTATTAATTGATGATGAAACAGGCGCTTACATTCAAGCAAACGTTAACTACACAGCGCAAACAGCGACTTCACAAAACAATGTCGCGATGACTCACCTTCATGCCAGCGCACAAACTACACCGGTTGCTGCGTTTGGTGATGCAGCAGATGATCCGGCTATTTGGATTAATGAGCAAGACGCTAAAAACAGCTTAATTTTAGGCACAGATAAACGCCGTGGTTTGATGGTTTATGACCTTGCTGGCAGCAAAGTACAATCGCTTAATGTTGGGCGTTTAAATAATGTTGATGTGCGCCAACATCAAGACATAAACAACCAGACCCATACGTGGATCACTGCCAGTAACCGTACTCTTAATAGCATTAGCGTATTTACTGTCGATAGTGATAACCAAGTAAACCATGTGACAGAAATAGCCACTAACCTACCTGAGATTTACGGTATGTGTATGTATTCCTCTGAGTCTGGCCATTACGTGTTTGTTAATGATAAATCAGGTTTATTTCAGCAATATAAACTCATCGGTGAGCAAAGTAATTTAAGTGGTGAACTGGTTAGAGAGTTTACTCTACCAAGCCAACCTGAAGGCTGTAGCGCTGATGATAATCTAGGCCAACTATTTGCAGGTGAAGAAGATGCAGGCATTTGGTATATCGATGCAGAGCCTACCGCTGGTAACAAAGCAGTAAAGCTACAAAGTGTTAATGAGCAACTGGTGGCAGATGTTGAAGGTATGGAAATTTATCATGCTAATGATGCTCGCTATTTAGTGGTATCAAGCCAAGGCGATAATAGCTATGTGCTTTATAAAATCTCAGATGACAAAGAGCCTAGTCTAAGCTTTGCAGGTAAGTTTAATGTAATTGCAAACCTAGATAAAGGCATTGATGGCGTAGGTGAAACTGACGGTTTAACCGTTACAGCAACGGCTTTGCCTGGTTACCCTGAAGGCATGCTTATAGTACAAGATGGCTACAATCGCATGCCCCTACAACCACAAAACTTTAAAATTATTGACTGGCGCGAAGTGAAAAAAGCAATTAGATAATAGCTAACCCTAAATGTACTGATACACGCTAAAGCTTTAGTGTGTATCACGTTTAAGCTTTACTAAAATATAACTAAAGATAATTATGTATAAATGTATACTACACTTTATATCTATAAATTAATTGAGGTTATTATGCGGCTACCCTACTTCGTATATTTATTTATCAGCATTGTATTTTGTACCAGCTCGCTTGCTAATGCCGAAGAGCCACCAGAACTTCCGCCATTAAACCCCAAATATGAAGCAGAGCATGGCATGGTATTAGTTAATAAGGGTTCAAGTGTATACGCCATTAATATTCCAAGCTTTGAGCTTCCTTATGATATGCATGTTATGTACAAGGTAGATGTATCTGATATTCCATTTTTAGATTTAGTACGTGACGCTGAGTTAGTTACCGTAAAATCAAAGCCGTTTAATATTCAACGCTTAATGCGAGGCGAAGAAGTCGCGATTACCGCAGATGTGTACCTTGGAGATTTTAGACAAGGAGGTAGCTTAGTTTACAGTGATAAATTAATAGAGCTTAGCGAGCAGTTATTTACTCGTGAGCTAACTGATTTAAGCCCAGCCTCAAAATGGCAACAGTACGATATGGTTACGCTAAAAAATAACGAGCGTATTTATATTCACCAAATAACTCAGCCACCAAGCTATCATCATATTATGTTTGTTGATTTAAGTGGAGCCTGTTTACAAAAGTTTCGCACCTCAACTGAAGTGCCCTCTGCTGGTGAGCTCAATTATCAGTTTATAAATTGTGGCACATTGAAACCCATGTTTTATGATGCTGAAAGCTTAAGTAAATAATTTAGCTTTGTTTTAGGGCCGAAAAAAGGCTCCTCGCAATGCTCAGAGCCTTTGGTTAACTTTGGGAATTAACTCGGTTCATTGATCGTTTTAGATCAGTTTAGCGCCACCAGTTGTGGCGCAATTGTTTGATAATCTAACGCCATGGCAATGCTCAAAGCGGTAATATTAATAATTGAAAACGCAAACACTTGGCGTGCCCAACGGGTGGTGTCTATGTTGTAGCGGTATCCTCTAAGTGCCATGAGTAACCACCAAAAACTGGTAATACAGGCAACGGCCATAAAGGCAGCACCGGTATAACCACTAATTGGCAATAGCATCACCACTAAAGCATATACCGCAATATAAAGCACAATATGGCGCTTAGCTTTGTTAACACCTTGCGCCACGGGCAATACTGGAATATTAGCGGCTTGGTAATCTTTAAAGCGAAAAATAGCAATTGCATATGAGTGCGGCATTTGCCACAAACTAAACATCACCAGCAGTATTAATGCACCCATATCGAACACATCCGTAACGGCGCAATAGCCAACAACAGGTGGAACTGCGCCCGACAGACTACCAATAAAGGTGCCGTAAACAGAGTTGCGTTTCATGTAGAGGCTGTAAACCCCTACATAGATGACATAGCCAAAGGCGGCAAAAAATACTGCCGCTTGAGTGGTAAAGGCAATTAATAAGCCAAAGCCAATTAGCCCTAATAACACGCCATGACTTAAAGCGGCTTTTGCAGACATTTCGCCCGTTACAGTCACACGTGAGCGAGTACGCGCCATGGCAACATCAATGTCTCTATCAATAACATTGTTTATGGCACATCCCGATGCAACAACAAGCGATAAACCAACCAAGGTAACCAACATTAACCATGGGTCTATATCACCGCGGGCGGCGAGTAAAAAACCACCGGCAACGCTGATCAAATTCCCCATAATAATACCTGGCTTAGTAACAGCTAAATAACGACGAAACATATGAAACCTCTAGGGTCTGTTGACCTTTGCGGATTAAAATTTGTTCAAACTAGGGGCGGTTTAA